>CAYNXE010000026.1:0-2040 GCA_964400995.1 uncultured Odoribacter sp. | reverse complement strand
AGTTTGAAGGGTATTTCCACGACATCTTCCTGTTTGTCAGGACGCAATGCAAAAGAATAGACGATGCTGTCATTTCCCCTTGCCGGATAAATAAAACGCAATGAGGCATATTCGGCGTCGTATTGCACATAATTATCGTCTATCTGACAACTGCCACATCCTATCGCCATCAGAACAGATAGCAACAGACCATATCTATATATAAAATGTTTCTTCATAACCTTTTTCATTAATTTCTATTTCCATATTCTACTTCCTGGTCAGGCATCGGAAGCACGTAATAATCTTTACTGAAAGCTACAGGTACGTATATGTCGGATGGCGTTTCCTGATCGGTACGCTTGCTATAAAAGAACCATTGTCCTTCGCCTATAAATTCTTTTTGGTACTCTTTAGCAATAGCTGCTTGTAACTGCTCATCAGTCGTATCTTCTTCAAGATCATCAGCGACCGCAAAACCCCTGTGTTGACGCAAGGTGTTGAAATATTCAAGGGCTTCCTTCTTTGAAGCGGCACATTCGGCAGCAATCAAATACATTTCGCTAATCCGAATCAACGGCTGTCGGTTATTGTACCCGGAAGAGACCTGCCATAATTTCGAACTGCCCCAAGACCAAGACAGCGGTTCAAAATAATAAATATACCGCCAGTCAGTACCGCCATACAACGAACTTTCAAAAATTTCGTCAATCACCGCATTCCAAGAAACAAGCAAATTACCATCATTGTTCTTGCTTTCTTTCAAGTATTTTTCCGTTATCGTCTCCAATTTCGTATTATTCAACATAAAAATACATTCCGGCAGAAAGATTCCGTCACGGCTTTCACGGGTCGTCGTTGCCACCTGGCTTTTCTCTACCCACGGATATTTATGGGAGAGGATGACCTCAGTCGCATTTTTCAGCGCATTGACTTTATCGTTCTTGTACAAGTAAACTCGTGCCAGCAAAGCCCGGACAGCGTAATAGTTGAAATGGAAACTCCGGGTTCCCAAAAACGAGGTTGTCGATTCCCCGGTTCTGACAGGGTCATTTTCCAATAAATAGGCCGCCTTCTCCAAGTCCATAATGACTGAATCAAGCACTTCAGAAACCGTAGATAACGGGGTTACCTGCTTCGACATTTTGCTGACATAAGGAATCGCCTTTTCACCGGCACCCGCCACATAACTTTTGCCAAATAGACGGAGCAAATCGAAATGCAGAAAAGCACGCAACGCATAAGCTTCCCCTTCGTAAATTTTTTCTTCATCATCTGCAAGGACTCCCCGGTGTTCTTCTATGCCCTGCAACAGAATATTCACGTTAGCGATAGTATTATACATATTGCTCCAGATGTCGCTGATCACGCCTTGACTTTTCGAATTGTCATAAGCATAACGATGCAGGTGATAATAGATTCCGGATTCCTGCAACCAGAAATATTGTTGTCCCAAAGCGTCCAACATTCCGAAACTGAGATGAGCGCCGTAAAGCTCTTCCGCACATAAAGCGGTGTACACTCCGGTCAATTGGTCTTTGAAACCGTTCCTGTAACTGAACAGGTCGTCATACTTTACTTCCGTACTCGGACTGACATCCAGCCATTCCTGACAGGAAACACTCAGCAGAGAAAAGAACAAAATGCCAAGTATATTTTTTATTTTGTGTATTCGTATCATTTTTTTCATCAATTAAAAGGTTGCTTGTAAAGAGAACGAAAAAGTACGTGCAAACGGATAAGTCAACCCGCGTTCTGTTTTCACGGTAGAAGCCCGGAACACATCATCCATATAGAAACTGGCTTTTAACTGTTGCAGTCGGCTCCTTTTCAGGAAATCACAATGCCGGAAATCATATCCCACGTTCAAGGATGACAAACGCAATTCGTTCAAATCCTGTACAAAACGAGAAGTAGGTTTCGTCACTTTGTAGGGCTGATAAGAAAAATCAACTCGGTCGCCCGGTTTTTTCCAAACAGAATCGTAAATCCGCTTGTCAACATTCAGCCCGACATTGGCATTCTCAACACGGTCAACCAGCGTCTGAATGAAAATCTGAC
>CAYNXE010000025.1:10206-16867 GCA_964400995.1 uncultured Odoribacter sp. | reverse complement strand
ACCGAATTGATAATAGAAAGACAGATTCAGGAAAATTCCCCGGTAATCCATATTCACTCCGAAGGAACCCGAACATTTGGGCATAGCGTCACCACAAACCACCTGATCTTCGGCATTCCATTCCGTCGTCGTCTCCCCATCTTTTGTCAGGAAAATCTCATCTCCCGTAGCCGGATCGATACCCAGAGAACGGACTGCCCAAATCGCATTCATAGACGCACCTTCGATAAAGCGGGTTTTGGGCTTGTTGGAATTTCCCCCCAGTATCTCGTTATCAACCTCATCGTTGTAACTTCTCAACGCATTCGATATTTTCTTCAACTTATTCGTATTCTTGGCAATCGAGAAAGAAGTGCTCAAATAACGGTCATTTACCACATCATACAACAAATGGGCATTCAACTTCAATTCCATTCCTCTGTTTTCCGTACTTCCAATATTTTCCATATAGCTGGTAAATCCCATGGAAGGAGGAACCGTCAAGGCCAGCAACTGGTCTTTGGTCTGCTGCACATAATAATCGTACACAATCATCAGACGTCCCCAAAGATTCAAGTCGAATCCGACATTGTAATCCTGGGTTTTCTGCCATTTCAGGTCATCGTTGGGCAGTGCCATTAAATAAGAACCGATCCAATTGTCGTATGCCTGACTCTGATTGTAACTAAACATGGCCAAAGCCTGATATGGATTGAAATTCTGGGCTCCGGTATAACCGGTTGAAGCACGCAGTTTAAATTGTTTCAACCACTCTACCTGCTCCATAAAATGTTCTTTGTGGAAATTCCACCCGATACCTGCCGACCAGAACTGTCCCCACCGTTTATCTTTTCCGAAACGGGAAGAGGCACTGGCACGATAAGACAAGTCGGCGAGATAGCGATCATCGTACGAATAGTTTAAAGCCGACAAGACACCGATTTCCCGGCTGATGTAATCACTACCGAAAGGAGGATAATCGCTTTTGTTGAATGCCACGCCTGAAGTGATAAAACCGATACGGTCATTTGGAAAACCGACCATGGTAAAAGCAACGTCCTCTGAACGGTTTTGCTCCATTTTGTAGTTCAAGTTCACAAACAACTGATGCTTGTCCGCCAACAAGGAATAATTGGCCGTTATATCCATATTGATATTGCTGCTTCCTCCGTCCTGTTTGCTGTATGTGCCTCTTTCAAAAAATTTATCCTCCGAATAACCCATAAATTTGGTATGTTTTGCCGGATAAAAGTCTTCCCGGCCATTGAGGGTCTTCGACAATCCCAGACGTCCAATAAATTTCAAGGCAGTCAAAGCTTGCCATTCGACATAAAAATTATTGGTAATGCTGGTATACTTGCTGAAATTCTTAGTGCCGATGGAAGCATTCCACAGCGGATTCCCGCAGGTTACCCCGACCAGGCCTCCACCTCCGGTAGAACCGGCAATCTGCTTCAACTCCCCGTTCTCATCGTAAGGCGTCCAATAGGGATTCAATTGGGCGTATTCAGAAAAAGAGCCATAAGGAGAATCATTGGCACGATTGAGAGTCGCACTCAACTGATTTCGGAACAACAAATCTTTATAGCGGTAAGCCAGGGTAATCCCTCCCGTGAATGTTTGCCGGTCCGACCCTTTCATAACTCCCTTGATGTCATTATAAAGCAAGTCCACGCCATAACGCAAATGTTCGTCACCTCCGTCCAAATACAGAGAATGGCGGTGTCCGACACCAGTGCGCAAAGGTTGAGCCAACCAATCCGTATTCACGCCACGTTCTATTTCCGACTTGATATTATTCAGATACTGCTCCCAAAACCAAGGATCTGAATAAAGACCGTGGGCTTTATCCACTTCATATTTTTCACGTGCATCACAAAGATTGTAACCTGTCAAATCGGGAACCGTCAAACTCACATCTCCCTTGTACGAAATTCTCATCTTCCCGGCTTTCGGCTGGTGGGTTTCAATGACCACAACGCCATTGGCGGCTTTGGCTCCGTAAATTGCTTTTGCGGCAGCATCCTTCAACAACACAATCGTCTCTACCCGGTTCATATCCAAATCGTAAACCGTTGTAATATCCGTTTCAAAACCGTCCAAAATAAAAAGCGGTTGATTGGGATTGCCATTATAGGTTCCTTTTATATCGGGCATGGATTGTTGCCCCCTCAGCTGAATTTGGGGAGTCTTGTTCGGGTCCGAACCGAAATCATTGTTTTCTATAATATGAAAAGCTGGATCTAAGCTTTTCAGGGATTGCAAAACATTTTGATTCCCCATTTTCTGTAATTCTTCTTTCTTTATAGTCGTCGCAGCACCAGTATAGCTCTCTGTCTTGCGGGTAAAAATACCGGTAACGACAACTTGCTCCATCTCGGTCACGTCGGTTTTCAGAATCACTTTTATTTCGGACTCTCCTTTGTAAGGAACCTCTTGGGTTTGCATACCGACGAACGAAAATACCAGAACCATATTTTCTTGTGAAGGGAGCGACAATCTAAATCTCCCCTCTGTATCGGTTGCACCTCCCAAAGAAGTGCCTTTTACCAAAACGGTGACCCCTGGCAAGGGTACTCCATCCGTGTCGGTTACTACGCCGGAAATCGGCAAAGACTCTACCGATTGAACGATTCTTTCCGCACTTTTTTTGATGACATATACCTCGTCTACTTTCGAAAATTCAAATCCTGTCCCCTCCAGGATTTTACTCAATATCACCTCAATAGGTTGATTTACGACTTCAAAATCATGACATTTCTGGCTCCCGATAAGTTGTTTGTTAAATAAAATATCCACACCGGTGCGATCTTTAAATTTGATCAGAACGTAATTTATATTTTCAGTTTTCTCGGCAAATGTTACCAGTTTTGTATCATTATCCACTGCCGCATAAGACAACGAAACAATGAACAACATGTGTACTACCAATAACATTTTTCTTAAGAATTCAGGCAAGAAATGCCTGTCAGGCGCTTTTTTTTTCATACATTTGTTTATTCGTTAATATTAATGAATGCGTAGAGAATGCCCTCTAAAGTTTGCCGACCGAAGAAGCATTCTCTATTTTTTTACTTCCTCCTCACAGTAATCACACGATTATCGATCTCAAATACAATATCCGCGCTTTCTTCAAAAAAATGCAGCAAGGTCCCAATCTCCTCATACCGACTCAAAGAACCTGAAAATTGCAACTCTTTCAAATCCGAAGTTCCAAAAACAATCTCCACGTTATACCACCTTTCCATTTCCTGGGCTATTGATTCCAAAGTTCTGTTTTCAAAACAGAAGCGTTGATTTTTCCAAGCTATTTCGTTGTATATCTTTACTTTTTTTACAATGGGTTCGCTTTCCCCTTCGACGAGGCTTAACTGATAGCCGGGTTGAAGTTTCACTTCTGCCACATCATCGTTACCGAATCCGATGACACCCTCCACCAAAGTTGCTTTCAACTGCCTGTCAACGGAATAACGCTTTACATTAAACTCTGTTCCATAAACTTTTATATCCCCCAGATCCGTCTCGACAATAAAAGGCTTGTCATTATTTTTCATTACATCGAAATAAGCCTCTCCCGATAAAAAGACTCTTCTTTCGTTTCCCACAAAAGAAATCGGAATTTTCAACTGCGAATCAGAATTCAGCCACACCATCGTTCCATCGCTTAACTTCACCTGATATTCTCCACCTCTCGGTATAACAATCGTGTGATAATCTGTCCGGGTCTGTCGTTGTTCCGCATATCTGATTATTCCGGAATCCTTCTCAACCGTAAATCCTGCTGTCCGATAGGATAAAGAGTCGGTCAACAAATCGACATCCACTTTTTCGCCGTTCGGCAAAAGGATTATGGCTTTCTCTTTGCCTGGGAAAATAGAGCCGGCAATCCGGTTTGAGGTTTCCATTTCCCGTTTGTCCTTCTTCAACAACAACGCCCCTCCACCTACGGTCAGCAGAATCAACAAGCAGGCTACCGAACGATATATATAACCCAGCATCTTCCGGCGTCTCGTCTTCCGCTCATTCCAGACATAATCGTCAAAACGGACTATCATTTTTGCCACATCGGTCTGCAAGTCATAAGTTGTATCATCCGACAACCATACCCTACGCATATTCTCATAATATGCCTTATGTCGCATATCACAAGCCAGCCATTTTTGCAAAACAGCCTCTTCTTCAACAGACAATGCCCCGCGGACACTTTTTAATAATAGCTCCCAACTGATTGTATTTTCTTCCATAAACCATACGTCCTTTCCATTTATTAATTAACATGGAATTCAAAAATGGATGACACCGTATATCAAAAAAAATTATCTTTGCTGAAAATATCATGGCAAATACAAATAAATTTATAGGGGAAGACAAGCTCGGGTTTCGGATAAAGAAAAGAGACCTGGACGCTTTTCACGAATTGTATAAAATTTCGTTTCTTCCTTTGCAGCGTTATGCCATGCGCTATCTTTACGATTGGAAACAAGCGGAAGATCTTGTACAGGATGCCTTTCTATCTCTATGGGACAATCTGGAAAGATACAATGAAAAACAACACATATTTTATTATATGCTCGGCATTATCCGGAATAATTGCCTGAATTATTTGCGAGACCTGGACATTCAATGTAAACATCAGGACAAAATCATCGAGGCGATGTTATTTTCCGGTATCGAAGATCCGGAAGTCGATGAAGATATTCATGAACGCCTAAAGGTTATCCTGGAAACATTACCTGAAAAACAAAAAGAAGTCGTGTTACTCCATATTGTCGAGAAGAAAAAGATCAAAGACATTGCGGTAGCGATGGACATCGCAGAAACAACCGTAAAGACCCATTTCAAACGAGCTATGGCGATATTACGGAACAACCTCAAATTTGTCCTCTTCGGTATATAGAATCTGAAGAAACTCCCCGCATAACCGCCTTGTTCCGCAAAATCATCACCCACCTTTAAAAGAAACAACACCGCTTTTTCTAATCGAAAATCACATCACTTAGTGACATAATTTTCGATTAGAAGATTTGAGAAAAATCATTTTTCAAAACATAAACGGCTTCTTCTGTTTTAATCTTTGAACAATTATAGTTCCAACGAATTGTCTTTCAACAGAAAATCATAGATACTCATCGTTGTAATCCCGGCTTCGTCCCGGAGCACAGAAGTTTCTTCTCCGACAACAATCATCTTTTTGAACGAATCATCAACCCGAACCAAAGACGCCCGCTCCTGCTTCATCTTTTCCTCCGATTCCATTCTGTAAGCCGATTGTATATAATAACGCTTGCTCCCCAAATTGCAAACAAAATCCACTTCAAGACTGGCTCTTTGCTGTTTCCCGTGTTCATTTTTTGTCACCACCGGAACCACTCCGACATCCACATTAAATCCTCTAATCCTCAATTCATTATAAATCAGATTCTCCAACAAATGTCCCCTTTCAGACTGCCGAAAATTGATACGTGCGTTACGCAATCCCAAATCCATAAAATAATATTTATAAGGAGAATTGACATAGCGCTTGCCCTTGATATCGTAACGGGTTGACTTTTCTACAAGGAACGAATCACAGAGATAATCCATATAATCCTTAACCGTATCGTATGATATAACCGACCTTTTTACGCTTCTAAATGTATTTGCCAACTTGTTCGGATTAGTCAACGCACCAATACCGGAAGCCATTATGTTGATAAGTTCCTCCAAATCATCGTCCTTGCGTATGCCGTAACGGTCTTTGATATCCTTGATATAGGTCTCGTCAAACAGCATTTTCAAGAACCGGACTTTCTGTTCCTCCACATCATACAACAACACCTGCGGAAGTCCCCCATAAAGCATATACTCATTCAATCCCGCCTGTTCCGTACCGGGATAAACAGACATGTATTCCCGAAAACTCAACGGATATACTTTCACTTCAAAACCCCGTCCGCGAAATTCGGTAATGATATCTTTGGATAAGAACTTCGCATTGCTACCGGTTATGTAAACATCCGCATTACGCATCCTCAAAAAACCATTCAGAACATCTTCAAAATGTTCCAGCATCTGAACCTCATCCAACAAAATATAATACATCCCGTCATCGGTCATGCGACTTTCCACATAAGCATAAAGATTGTCGGGATTTCTCATCTCCCGATTTTTATAATCTTCCAAATCCACTTTTATCAAATGGTCCGGAGCTATTCCGTTTTCTTCAAGATACGCCGCAAAAATCTCAAACAACAGATAAGATTTTCCACATCTGCGCATACCAGTCACCACCTTAATCATCCCATTGTGACGCAAAGAAATCAGCTCGTCCAAATATTTTTTTCGTTCTATCTTTTTCATCTAATCGAAATTTGTGTCATTCGATGACAGAGTTTTCGATTACAAAAAAAGGCGTTTTTCTCCAATCTGCCAAATATTAATCGAAAATTGCGTCATAAAATGACGTGATTTTCGATTAGAATCGTTTTCTCCCTGACTGTCCCCATACTCAAAAGATTCAGAGATACTGCGAACCAACAACACCTCACATTTACAGGGGTACAGGTTTCCCAAAAAGAAATTTGGAAGTAACAGAATAATGTATTATCTTTGTAACATCTAATAAGTGCCCGTATCGGCAGGTCACGATATCTGCACTATAAAAAAGATGTAAGAGGGTTCCCGTGGGAACTCTCTTTTTATA
>CAYNXE010000025.1:0-10106 GCA_964400995.1 uncultured Odoribacter sp. | reverse complement strand
CGCCAAATTTCCAAACAATCTTCAACAATAAATTGAAACACAAAAGTTTAGATAATAGATATTTCGGATTCTGTATCCCCAATGATACCACACCTTAATTGGAGAAAATCCCCAAAAGCCACTCGATAACCGGCACAAAAACGGCAGTCATAATACCCATTACGCCTATCGCCAAACCGCTGACCGCCCCTTCTATCGTTCCCAGTTCCATTGCCCGCGCCGTACCCAGTCCGTGGGCAGCAGAACCCAAAGCCAGTCCCCGGGCGATGCGGCTCTTTATCCCCAGGCGTTCCAATATAAACGGTCCGGCGATGCCGCCAAAGATACCGACCACCACCACGACAACGGCAGCAATGGAAGGTATGCCACCGGAACGCTCCGCAATGCTCATCGCTATCGGAGTGGTCACGGATTTCGGCTCCAGCGAAGCAATCAGCACCCGGTCCGCACCGAAATAGCGGGCAATGAAAATCACGCTCAAAATACCCGTGATGCACCCGGAAAAAACGGACGTAATAATGGAAACGGCATTCTCCTTCAAATAAGCAACCTGTTCATACAACAAATACCCCAGCACCACCACGGTCGGTCCCAGCATAAACTGAATGAGCCGGCTCCCCTTTTCAAAAGATTCAAAAGAAATCCCCAACACCTCGATGACCACCGCCAACACCGGAATAGACACCAGCAAAGGATGCAACAAGGCGAACCTGGTTTTGTGAAACAGCCAGACCGCCGCCAGATACACCCCCGTCACCAGCGTCAATATGAATACCTCAGAATTTAAGAATTGTTCCATTGTTCCGCTTTTTAATCCGTAAACCTCCGACTACCGGTCCTCCGCCCCTTTCCGGTGCTTCTCGAACCACTGCTGGATAGAGGCGACCACGACAATCACCAGCACCGTACTCACCCCGGAGGCAATCAATACCGCTTGCCAATACTGCGACAGAATATCCAGCGCATTCACAACGCCCACGCCCGCTGGAATAAAAAACAACGCCATATTCCGACAAAGAAAGTCAGCCACAGGCTTAATCCTGTCGGGCTTCACCAATTTCAGGCACAAGGCAACAAAAAGCAACATCATTCCGATGACGCTTCCCGGAATAAATCCGTTGACCAGCCAGCCGACCAGTTCGCCAAGCACCCAAAAAAACAATACGATAAAAATACCAGGCAACATATTCATCCAAACTAAACATTCAATACGATTCCGGCACCGAAACGTCCGGCAGCCTTGCCGTCCCTGCGATAAGAAAAGAAACGCCCCGGATGACAGACGGTGCACATCCCCGCCACCTCGATATGTTCCGGCTTCAAACCGGCAGCCAGCAGTTCTTGCCGATTGGCTTCCCACAAATCCACCTGAAACTTGCCCGGAGCTTTCCCGGCAAACACGACATTCCCTTCCGGAAACAAATGACGAAAACGAGCGGCAACCTCCTCGTCCACCTCGAAGCAGCATTTCCCGATGGACGGACCGATTCCGGCAAGCACATTCTCCGGACGACTCCCGAATCGCTCCTTCATCACCTCCACCGTCTCCACCACAATCCGGGCAACCGTTCCCCTCCAACCGGCGTGCACGGCGGCGGCAACCCGTCCGACAGGGTCGTACAGCAACACCGGCACGCAATCCGCCGACAAAACCATCAGACACACGCCCGCCTCGGCAGTCACCAAGGCATCGGTCTCCGGCAAACGGCTTTCCTTGTCCAATGCACCCCGTCCCGCATCACCGGCGGTCACCATGCCCACCCGGGCGGAATGCACCTGGTGCGCCGTGACCAGACGCTCCGCATCCAATCCGACAGCCTTCGCCAGACTCAACCGGTTCTGCCGAATCAAACCGGCATCCCCCTCTTCGGAAAAACCAATGTTCTTCGCACCGGAAGACACAAAATGGCTCACTCCCGGACAAGCCGACAAATGCAGAAACCGATAAAAAGGAAACTCCCCGTTATTTTCAAACAACATCGCTTTGCATATTTCAGGCAAAAGTAATTCAGGAAACCCGCAAATCCTAAATTCACAGCACAAAAACCAACCGCAAAAAAGTTTTCATTTTTCTTTGCAGTTTATAGTGAATGATTTATCTTTGCAGACCGATAATGAAAAGAATAATTATAAAATTTACATACGATGAAAAAGGGCATACATCCTGAGAATTACAGACTGGTGGCGTTTAAAGATATGTCTAACGGCACGACAACCATTACCAAATCAACGGCTGCAACCAAAGAGACCATCGAAATCGACGGCGTTGAATACCCGCTGGTAAAATTGGAAATCTCCAATACCTCACATCCGTTCTATACGGGTAAAATCAAATTGGTCGATACTGCCGGTCGTGTAGACAAGTTTATGAACCGTTACAAAGACCACTTGGAAAAAAGAAAGAAATAAATTCTTTCCTGACGATATGAAAACGCTGCTCCCGGTGGGCAGCGTTTTTTCTTTTCGCTCCACAAACAATGGCATGGGATTTGCGCTATATGCCGTGAGTCCTGTTTTTCTTTGAAAGAATGACACAATGGCAGTCTTTTGAAGCGCAGAATTTTTCATAACAACCAAACAAGAGAGGAAAAATAAATGGATAAAATAAATCTGAAAGCAGTACTGTTAGAGCATATTGATGAAGATTCGGCAGATTTTCTGCCCATCATGGGGGACGAGAAAGAACTGCTGAATGACAACATGCAAATTCCCGACACCCTGCCAATTTTACCGCTCCGGAACTCCGTGCTGTTTCCGGGGGTCATCATTCCGATAAATATCGGCAGAATGAAATCCCTGCAACTGATTCGGGATTCCTATAAACAAAGCGCCATGATCGGCGTGATTGCCCAGAAGGACACCAACACCGAAAATCCGGGTATGAACGACCTGTATAAAATAGGTACGGTGGCTTCCATTCTGAAAATTCTGGAGATGCCGGACGGCACCACGACCGCAATCATACAGGGGAAAAAGAGGTTTGAACTGGAAGACATCCTCTACGATGATCCCTACCACGTTGGCAAAATCCTGACCAAAAGGGAAGAAAGCCTGCCCGAAAACGACCCGGAATACAACGCCATTTCCGAATCGCTGAAAGACATGGCGGGAAAAATCGTCAAGTATTCCAGCAACATTCCCAATGAAGCGGGCTTCGCCCTAAAGAACATCGAAAGCATGCTGTTCCTGATTAACTTCATTTCATCGAATACCGACATCGACTATCGGAACAAGCAAGATTTGCTGGAAATCGACGACTTGAAGCAAAGGGCCATCAAACTGCTGGAAATCCTGAGCAAACAGGTTAGCCTGCTGGAATTGAAAAACGATATCCAGAAAAAAGTAAAAATGGATATTGACAAACAGCAAAGGGAGTATTTCTTGCACCAGCAGATGAAAACCATCCAGGATGAACTGGGTGGCAATCCGGCGGATGAAGAAATCCAGGAACTGGAAGAATTGGCCAAACACAAAAAATGGGACAAACACGTGCGGGAAGTTTTCAACAAGGAACTGAACAAGCTGAAGAGATTGAACCCGACCACGCCCGACTATTCGGTACAGTCCAATTACCTGCGTGAAATGCTGGACCTTCCCTGGAATCATTGTTCCCAGGACAATCTGGACCTGAACCACGCCAAGAAGATTCTGGACGCCGACCATTTCGGACTGGAAAAAGTAAAGGAAAGAATACTGGAATACCTGGCGGTGCTGAAGTTGAAAGCGGATATGAAATCTCCCATTCTGTGCCTGTACGGACCTCCGGGTGTCGGCAAAACTTCGTTGGGCAAATCCATTGCCAAAGCCATAAACCGCGAGTTCGTGCGGATGTCGCTGGGAGGATTGCACGACGAATCGGAAATCCGGGGACACCGGAAAACCTACATCGGAGCCATGCCCGGACGGATTTTGCAGAGCATCAAAAAGGCGGGCACGTCCAATCCGGTATTCATATTGGATGAAATCGACAAGGTAGGCACGGACTTTCGGGGCGACCCGCAATCCGCCCTGCTGGAAGTGCTGGACCCGGAACAGAACAGCAGTTTCCACGACAACTTCCTCGACATCGACTACGACCTGTCGAAAGTGATGTTCATCGCCACGGCAAACGACCTAAGTACCATCGCCGCACCTTTGCGGGACAGAATGGAAATCATCGAAGTAAGCGGTTATCTGCTTGAAGAAAAAAGAGAAATCGCCAAACGTCACCTGATTCCCAGACAGCTCGAGAACCACGGCATTGCGGAGGAGAACATCACTATTCCGGACGATATGATTGATTTCATCATCGAGAAATACACCCGCGAATCCGGCGTGAGAAGCCTGGACATGACCATCGCCAAAGTGATGCGGCACGTGGCGCGCAAAGTGGCCATGAACAAGAAGTTCACCGTAACCATCGACGAAGACAAGATAAAGGAATTCCTGGGCAGCCCCATTTTCTCGCGCGAGGAATACCAGGGCAACGAACTGCCCGGCGTGGTGACCGGACTGGCATGGACAGCAGCCGGAGGTGAAATCCTATACATCGAATCCAGTTACAGCAAGGGCAAGGGACACCTCAGCCTTACCGGAAACTTGGGCGATGTCATGAAAGAATCCGCCACACTGGCACTGGAATACATCAAATCCCACGCGAAGGAAATCGGTGTCGATGAGAAGCTGTTTGAAGAGAACGACATCCACATCCACGTTCCTGCCGGAGCAGTGCCCAAAGACGGCCCCTCCGCCGGTATCACGATGGTCACCGCTCTGGTCTCTTCATTGACCGGACGGAAAGTGAAAAAAGCCATCGCCATGACGGGCGAAATCACTCTGCGCGGCAAAGTATTGCCCGTAGGCGGCATCCGGGAAAAAATCCTGGCAGCCAAACGCGCCGGCATCAAGGAAATCATTCTTTGCAGTCAGAACAAGAAAGACATCGAAGACATCAAAAAGGAATACCTGAAGGGGTTGAAATTCCACTACGTGGACGCTATCGGGGAAGTGCTGGATGCAGCCCTTCTCTGATTCAGGGGAAGCAAATGAAACGGGCGTGCCAAACAACAAGTTCCGGCACGCCCGTTCCTTATATCTGGCTAAGCGCCATACCCAACATCGCCAATGCGCCGAATACAAGCAATAGCAACGTCAAGCCCAGCAAAGAGATGACCAGTCCCGCTATGGCAAACCCTCGCGGAGCACTGAAAATCCCGCAAATGGAAAATAGCAGTCCCAACGCCCACAACAACCAGCCCAATACCGGCACCCAACCCAAAAACAAGGCAATCAAGGACAGGACAAAACCGGCAACCCCCACGCTATTGGAGGAACGCTGTTGAATAATAATGGTCTGTCTCACCTGTTCCGGTTCTTTACTTTCTTCCATAACATCTCTCTTTATACATGAAACTATCTCTCCGATTCGCTCAAACTCCGGGTCAAACGTTTCACCAATTTGTATTTATTGAAAAACTCCTTCAAAATAACCCGCAACACCGTATAGGCAGGGATGGCCAGAATCATGCCGGGAATCCCAGCCAGACTGCCCGCCATTAAAATCACCAAAAAGATTTCCAGCGGATGGGCATGTACGCTGTTGCCATATATCAACGGCTGGAAAACCACATTGTCCACCAATTGCGTCAGCACCATGACAAGCGTCATGCAAAGCAGCAAAGGCAAGAGCTGATGATAAAATTCCATATCCAGGTTCAACACGACCCCGACCGCCAAGCCGAAACAAATGCCAATCAACGGACCGATGTAAGGAATCACATTCAGGATGCCCGCCACCAAACCGATGACAATGGCATGGTTGAAATTCAGCCCTACGATAGCCAACCCCAGCGTATTCAACAGCATCACTCCGAACACCTCCAGCAACAATCCCACGAAATACCGGACCAACAGTTTTTGTATGGATTCCAGCGCATTACGTGCCTGCTCCTCGTAACGGGAAGGGACGATTGCCATGACCATATCCGAGAACAGCCGGCTGTCCTTCAGGAAAAAGAAAGAAATGAAGGTAATGGAAAACAAAGCCACAAATATGCTGCTCATCGTACCCGCAACGGCTCCGAACCAATTCTTCAACCGGGCAATGTTCAAAATGCCGCCCAATTCATCGGAAAGCCAGTTGTCCACATCCGTATCCGAGTCCACAAAGCCGTAATATTCCAGCAACTGCCGGGTTTCTTCCACCGGAGTTTCCAAACGGTCGACGATGCGGGCAACGCTCACATTTTCCAAAGATTCAAACTCACGGACCACCAAGGGGATAATCGTACTGAAAACCAGAATAAACAGACACCAGAGAAAAAGCACGGCGATGGCGGCTTTCAGGCTGTCGGACAATTTATACTCCCGGATTTTAATCTTGGACAGCAAATCGACGACAGGTCTGCCGATAAAAGAAATGACAGCGGCAACCAGCACATAAACGATGATGGAAAAAAAGTACCAGGAAAAAAACACGGCAACCGCCAATGCCGCAAACCCCAGCAGATATTTAGCAAATGTATTCATGCCTCCTTTGTTTACCCTGTTTCTCAATCAGTTCATTTCTTTTATCCTTCAAAAATAAGGATTTCTATCCGATTTTGTAAAAACTTTTATACCTTTATTACGTTATTTCAGACAAAATCAAGATTGACAAATATGCTCAGGCGCATCTGGGACTTGTATTATGACGGTTTCCGTCACCTGCCCCGCTGGGGAAAAATAGTCATTGCCATTGTCTTGGCAAAACTATTCATCATGTTTGTCGTGCTGAAACTGTTTTTCATGCCCGACTACCTGAACAGCCGATATACGACCGAACAGGAAAAAAGTAATCACGTATTGAATGAATTAATCACCAAACCTTAATTTATGACTTCTGAACTTTCAACAACCCTGGTAGAATGGTCCAGGTGGCAATTCGCCATGACCGCAATCTATCATTACATGTTCGTGCCCCTCACGCTGGGACTCTCTTTTTTAATGGCCATCATGGAAACCATGTGGGTCAGGACCGGTAAAACGGAATGGCTGAACGCAACCAAATTCTGGATGAAACTGTTCGCCGTCAATTTCGCCATCGGCATCGCCACGGGACTGATTCTGGAGTTTCAATTCGGCTCCAACTGGTCGAACTACTCCTGGTTCGTCGGGGACATCTTCGGAGCGCCCCTCGCCATAGAAGGACTTTTCGCCTTTTTTATGGAAGCCACGTTCTTTGCCGTCATGTTCTTCGGCTGGAACAAGGTGAGCCGGAGCTTTCACCTCACCTCCACCTGGATGGTATTCCTGGGCTCCAACATTTCAGCGTTATGGATTCTGGTGGCAAACGCCTGGATGCAGAATCCGGTAGGTATGGAGTTCAATCCGCTGACCGCCCGGAACGAAATGACCGATTTCTGGGCCGTATTGTTCTCCCCGACTGCCATGAACAAGTTTTTCCACACCGTCACCTCGGCATATACTCTTTCCGCCTGCTTCGTCATCGGGGTTAGCGCCTGGTTTATCCTCAAGAAACGGCACCTGGAGTTTGCCCGGCAAAGCATTCTCCTGGCATCGGTATTCGGATTTTTCAGTATTTTGGCGACCATGTTCACCGGAGATACCAGCGCCCAGGACATCACCCGTACCCAGCCCATGAAACTGGCGGCAATGGAGGGATTGAACCAAGGCGGTAAAGGTGCTGCATTCACCCTCATCGGCTTTCCGGCAGAGGATGCCCGGCACCCCTCCGAGCGCATGCGCACGGTCAAATACGACATCAGCATCCCCAAGATGCTGTCTTTCTTAGGCTATCACAATACCGACGCCTTTGTTCCCGGCATCGAGAACATCCTCGACGGCTACACCTCATTTGAAGGAAAAACCTATCCTTCCGTGGAGCAACGTATGGCGAACGGACGGACAGCCATAGAAGCCCTGAAAACTTACAAAACGGCGGTCGAAGAACAAAACGAACCGGCCGCGCAGGAAGCATTGAAAACCCTGAAAGAAAATTATGCCGACTTCGGCTATGGCTACCTGGACTCGAAATACGATGTCATCCCCCCCATATCCCTCGTATTTTACAGTTTCCGCATCATGGTCGGGGCTGGCATGCTGTTTGTCCTGCTGTTTGTCCTTGCCTGGTGGTACGCCCGGAAACGGGAATTTGAGAAATTCCGCTTCATTCCCTATCTGGCCCTGTGCTGCATCCCGTTGGCATACATCGCCTCCCAATGCGGCTGGATTGTCGCCGAGGTAGGACGTCAGCCCTGGGTTGTACAGCACCTGATGCCCACGAACGTAGCCATTACCCGCATTGCTTCGGGCTGGGTCATCACCACCTTCTGGATGTTTGCCGTACTGTTCACCCTGTTGCTCGTGGCAGAAATCGGCATCATGTTCACCCAAATCCGCAAAGGAGTGACGGAATCACCCCGGAATCCGCAAAACCTGTAAACGAAAACCCGAATAAAAACAACACATTATGGACTTGAATATATTACAACATTATTGGTGGATACTTATCTGCATTCTGGGCGGATGTCTCGTATTCCTGCTGTTCGTGCAAGGAGGACAAAGCCTGCTCTATGCCCTCGGCAAACAAAAAGACGAACGGGACCTGCTGGTCAACACCCTGGGACACAAATGGGAACTCGCCTTCACCACGCTGGTCGTGTTCGGCGGTGCTTTTTTTGCCAGTTTTCCGCTATTCTATTCCACCAGTTTCGGAGGAGCCTACATCGTGTGGATGCTGATTCTTTTTTGCTTCGTCATCCAAGCAGTGTCCTACGAATACCGCAACAAGAAGAATAACTTTTTAGGCATTCGCACTTACGAGGTGTTTTTGCACATCAACGGATTCGCCGCCCCGTTCCTTTTGGGAGCCGCCGTCGCCACCTTTTTCACAGGCTCGCCTTTCCGGCTGGGCGACATGCACGATGTCGAATGGACTACCCCCTGGAGAGGATTGGATGCCCTGTTCGTGCTGACCAATTATTTCCTGGCATTCGCCGTGCTCTTTTTAGCCCGGACACAGGCAGCCCTGTATTTTATCCTCACCGTTGACAACGAGAACATCCAACACCGGTGCCACCGGCAAGTCCTGTTCAACGCCGTGCCGTTCGTCGTCTTTTTTCTGCTGTTCCTCGGTTCCATTTTCACGAGGGAGGGATATGCCGTCAATGCCCACGGTAACATCGAACTTGTCGCCGGCAAATATTTTTCCAACCTGCTTGCCATGCCGCTGAATGCGCTTGTCTTCCTCATCGGAGTCGCCGCCGTTCTCTTTGGCATCCTCCGCACGATTTTCCGTCCGCAGTGGAAAAAAGGCATCTGGTTCACCGGTTCGGGAACGATTCTGACCGTCATCGGACTGCTCGTCATTGCCGGATTCAACCATACGGCGTTCTACCCGTCATCCGTTGACCTCAATTCGTCACTGACCATTCACAATGCTTCTTCTTCGCTCTATACCCTGAAAGCCATGTCGTGGGTATCCTTGATTATCCCTTTCGTCATCGCTTACATCTGGTACGCCTGGCATAGCATGACCCGCAAAGCGGAGAGCATCACGGAAACGGAAGAAACAGAAAACAAATATTGATTTTTTCATAAAACAAGAGACCGGCCGGGAATTTTATTTTCGGTCGGTTTCTTGTTTAACACATATCACTCTCTTTGAACAAGCTTACCCGCAAGGTTAGTTCTGTTACATATTTTTAGAGATACGCTTTGCCGTATTTAAAAGAATGGTTACATTTACAACGTCCAACATACGCAGAGGTGGGGAAGACCTGCCTGTCAGAGGACAGATATTTTTATCTGTCAGCTCCATATGGGATGGTTCCGTACCCCCGTTTGGAGTGTTAATGCACCCAATTCAACCTCTGCGTTGTTGGACAGCGGGACAGGCGGAATCATCTTTTTTCTTGTCTCAAATCACCTAAATTTTCCGGTAGGGAATCTTTGGGAACGGATTTTAAATTTTAGCAATTTATTCAAATGAGAGACATTAAACTTCTTTCCCCTTTTATCAAATCCATGAATATGGATACAGCAATTGTCATCACTAAGGGCATCCGCAAATGCTTCCTGCATCATTCGGCAGGCTTTCCTATGTTCCTTAACCTTCTCCGTTACAT
>CAYNXE010000024.1:14035-17088 GCA_964400995.1 uncultured Odoribacter sp. | reverse complement strand
TTGAAATGGCACTCCATTTCATTTGAAATATTAAATTCTCATCTTTATCATATTTTTCATGGGTGACAATTTGTCTCGGCATTTCGTGTTTATCGTTTTTTTTATCATAGTAAAATGGAATCCCCCATGCTTTTAATTCTTTTATTTTGCCTTGTTCATAGATTGCATATTGAAATAAAATACCAGCATCATCATATAATTGTGAGACTCCATGCTCTAAATTATCTTTATAATTAACTTCTGCAATTAATACATTTGCTGCAGACCATTTTTTTGCAGTTCCTTGAATATTTCCATTAGCATCTACATAATAAAGTTCTGAGCGACATATTTTATCGCCCAATATGTTTACATGCCATTTTTCTATTTTTTTTAGTTGTGCCATGGCAATGAAACTGTTTGAAATAAATACAATGAATAAAAAAATGACTGTACACATCTTTTTCATAGCTTTATTTTTGGGCTACCCCAGTTTCCAGACAGGTAAGTTTATAAAAAAAGAAAAGCGTGGAAACTATCAACTTATTTCAGTTAGTAGGTCGTAGGAAACCTTGACAGTAAAATAAGCAATAGCCCCACACTTGTACATATAGTTCATTAAGGTAAACCATGCCTTAAATCCATATACACGAAATGTGAAAAAGTTTGCTTGTTCTCCTGTCTAATGAATTTCCTACGTTCACTAACGAGAATAAAGCTAAACGCTTTCCAATGTTCAATATGTCCGCACATCCTTTCAGACTGCCTGACAAAGATATAAATTATCTTTAAAACAATTGGCTGTGCAACTCTTTTTTGGCTATTGCTCCGTGCAAAAATAGCAGTATCTTTCCAAAAAATTGCTATTGTGCAAAAATTATGTTAGTTGTATTTTAGAAGGTTTGTAAGATTTCACCTATTATAGTTGAAATGTAACTATCCCGACAGTATCCCGATATTGCTTTTTTCCGTATACACCGGAAACCATTTTATTGATTTTGCCATGAAAACAGTAACATTCAAAGGAAACACCGTGCATATAAAAGGAGAGTTTCCGAAAATCGGTGACCAAGCCAAAGATTTCACTTTAGTAAAAAGCGACTTGAGCGAATTGACCTTAAGCAGTCTGCAAGGGAAAAAAGTCATCTTAAACATCTTTCCCAGCTTAGACACGGCGGTATGCGCCATGTCTGTCCGCAAGTTCAACGAACTGGCTGCCCAAATGGACAATACGGTCGTTCTCGCCATTTCAAAGGACCTGCCTTTCGCACACGGGCGGTTTTGTACCACCGAAAACATCCAAAACGTGACGGGCCTGTCCGCTTTCCGCAATTCCTCTTTCGGTGACGATTACGGTGTAAACATGACAGACGGACCGCTCGCCGGACTACTCGCCCGCGCCGTGGTCATCATTGACGAGAAGGGAAAAGTCAAATACACGGAACTCGTCCCGGAAATCACCCAGGAACCGGATTACGAAAAAGCGCTGAAAAGTATCTGAATATCCGGATTTCGCCGAATGTTTCAAGGCAGGTATTCCGACTGAATATTTTTCATTGCCGCAAACAAATTGCCTCTCACATGGGGAGAGGCAGTTTCCATTTGCCGGATAATTTCTGCCACAACCGTCCGGTTGGTCGCCCGTTCGTGGGGACAACTCTTTTTCTGCTTCCTGAAATTCCGAAAAGCGGCATACGTCCGGGTTTCGTCGTTGGTCAAATAAATCAACGGACGAATCAAGGTAAAAGCGCCTTCGAACATGGATAATTTCGGGGGCATACTGGCTATCGTCCCGTTAAACATCATGCTCATCAACAAACTTTCCACCGCATCGTCCCGATGATGTCCCAAGGCCAATTTGTTGCATTTTTGTTCCTTGGCAATCTCAAACAAGGTCTTTCGGCGATTCCAGGAACAGACGAAGCAAACCGGCTTGTTCGAGCCCTCATTTACTGCCGTGCTGATTTCACGCTGAATCAATTCCACCCCCAGACGCTCGCAAAATGCCTTGATATAATCCGCATCCACCTCATAAGCCACGTTTGCGACAGTGATGTGAGCCGCCACGACCGAATAATGCTGTTTGGGGTCACGAGCCCTCAAGGCCAACACCTCCAGCAATGCCAATGAATCCTTTCCTCCGGACACCCCCACCAGAATCCTGTCCCCGTCTTCAATCAAAGCGTAATCGTAAATCGCCTTGCCTACTTTCCGGAAAAAATCCCGCATAAACAATTTTTCCTTCTTTTTCCCGTCCATAATTCACCATACAAATTCAAGTTCCAAGGCAATAAATCAGTATTTCAGCCACTTGTAAAGTTCTTTCCAGGTCACTTTTTTGCCATACATCAAAATCCCCACACGATAAATGCGGCCGGACAGCCACGTGAAGAAAATGAATGAAGCCACCAACAGCGACATAGAACAAAGCAACTCCCACCCCGGCACCCCAAACGGCATCCGAACCAACATTACGATGGGAGAAGTGAACGGAATCAGGGAACTCCAGAATACCAAGGGCGATTCCGGACTCTTCATGGCTGCAAAACCGATGTAAAGCCCGAGGACAAGCAAAATGGACAAAGGCATAAGAAATTGCTGGGAATCGGTTTCATTGTCAACAGCCGCACCGATTGCCGCAAACAAAGAGGCATACAACAGATAACCTCCAATGAAATAAAACAAGAATGCCGCCAAGAACTTCAGCATAAAAAACGGCTCTATGGTCATCGCCAGTTTTTGTATGATGGCCAATTGCTCGCCGGTCAGTTGGGTGCCACCTATGTCGGAAAAAGTGCTTCCGGCATGCCGCAAGGCATCCAAATCCAAACCGGGCAAGAAAAAGGCTTGCATAGCCACAATCAAGACAACACCGAAAACGACCCAAATGAGGAACTGCACCAGTCCGACCGCAGCGACTCCGACAATTTTGCCCAACAGAAACTGGAAAGGCTTGACGGAAGAAACCAATACTTCGATAATTCGATTCGTCTTTTCTTCGATGACACCCTTCATTACCTGGGAAGCATACATAAATATGAAAAAATAAATAATCATGCCGGCAATGAGTCCCA
>CAYNXE010000024.1:0-13935 GCA_964400995.1 uncultured Odoribacter sp. | reverse complement strand
CATCCACATCAAAAAAGCGTAAAAACCGGCCAGCAGGACGGGAACAACAAGCGTCAACACCAGAAAGCTTTTTTTACGCACCCGTGTACCAAACTCACGCCCGATAATGATAAGCGTCTTATTCATTTTCAAATCCATTATTCGTTCAGGATGATGTTGCCATCCTTCACCAACTTTATAAATATATCATTCATACCGGGTATGATCTTTTGATAAGAAATCACATCCGTATCGTCCAGCAAACGGCGCAGCAAGGTGTTCGCCGGACAGTCTTCCAGGCATTGTAGAACAACCTCATGCAGTCCGTCCTCCGGCTTGTCCGACAGGATTTCATATTCCGAACCGACCAATTGCCGAAGCTCGATTCCGGGGGCATACCTGCAAACCAACCGATAGGTATTGTTGGCATATTTGTTCCGGATTTGATTTATCGGCCCTTCAATAATCTTCCGGGATTTATTAATCAAAGCGATATGGCTGCAAATTTCCTCAACAGAAGCCATATTGTGGGTAGAAAAAATAATCGTGGTTCCCTTCTCCCGCAATGCCAGAATCTCTTTTTTCAGCAATTCGACATTAATCGGGTCGAAACCGCTGAAAGGCTCGTCGAATATCAACATCTCAGGTTCGTGAAGCACGGTCGTGATGAACTGCACTTTCTGTGCCATTCCTTTGGAAAGCTCCTCCACTTTCCGCTCCCACCACTCCTGAATGCCAAACTTTTCAAACCAGGCTTTCAACTGCCGTATGGCATCACGTCTGCTCATCCCTTTCAGGCGTGCCAGATAGACCGCCTGTTCGCCGACCTTCATCTTCTTGTAAAGCCCGCGCTCCTCCGGCAGATAGCCGATACGGTTCATGTCTTCGGGCACTAAAGGCCGCCCCTTAAAAAACAATTTCCCGGAGTCGGGTCCGGTAATCTGGGTGATAATCCGAATCAACGAGGTTTTTCCTGCCCCGTTGGGTCCCAACAAACCGTACACCGCACCTTGCGGGATTTCAATGGACACATCGTCCAACGCCCGGTGACCGGCATAATTCTTAATGATGTTCTGGGCAACAAAAAAACTCATGGCTATACGATAATAAAAAACGCTGATGTGTTAACATGAAATACACATTAGCACACCAGCATTTTAAAAGCCGTCTTTACTCAGCTTCGTTTTCTTCCATTTCAATCATCAATGCCCCCTTGGGGATTTTGTCCCCGACGCTGACACTGATTTTCTTTATCTTTCCGGAAAAGGGAGCGGTCAGTTTGTTGTTCATCTTCATCGCCTGAAGAATCAGCAACGAATCTCCTTCCTCAACAGCCTGCCCTTCTTTCACTTCTATCTCCATAATCGTTCCCGGAATATGGGAATGCAACAAATACGGATTCGGTTCTTCCCATTTTTTCCGATTTATCCATTTCTGGGTAAGCCGGGTTTTATATTCCACGCCATTCAGCGTAAAGGTTTCAAATTTTTCAGTCATGTTTCCTCCTTTTAAATTCATCGACCATAAAGTTCTCAAAGTCCGTAAAGTCCGCAGACCTTACGGGCTGCAGCATCAGAATGGAGGTATTCCATGTTTTTTAGCCGGAGTCATCTCCGTCTTATTGCCGGACACTTCAATAGAATGCTTCAACAGCAAGCGGGTCTCTGCCGGTTCAATGACAGAATCAATATATCCCTTGGAAGCGGCAACATAAGGATTGGCGAATTTCTCGCGATATTCGGCCACCTTCTGTTTGTGCATTTCTTTCGGGTCGGCAGCTTCCTTGATTTCTTTGCGGAAGATGATGTTGGCTGCACCTTCGGGACCCATAACGGCAATCTCCGCGGTCGGCCAGGCAAACATAAAGTCGGCTTTCAAGTGACGGGAGTTCATGGCAATGTAACCACCTCCGTATGCCTTGCGCAAGATAACCGTCACCTTGGGTACGGTAGCCTCGCTATATGCGTACAGCACCTTGGCACCGTGACGGATAACGCCCATATATTCCTGCTCCACTCCCGGCAAATAACCCGGCATATCCTCAAAAGTCACCAGAGGAATGTTGAAAGCATCACAGAAACGGATAAAGCGTCCTGCCTTGTCAGCGGAATCGCAATCCAACACACCTGCCAGTACCAGCGGCTGATTGGCCACGAAACCGATGGTTTCGCCGTCTATGCGGCCGAAGCCCACAACAATGTTCTGGGCAAAATTCTCCTGCACTTCAAAGAAGTCGGAGTCATCGGCAACCGCCTTGATGATGTCCCGCACGTCATACGGCTGTGTCGGGTCGGCAGGCAGGATTTTTTCAATATTGTATTCAGCCTTGGGCGCCTTGGCGGGGAAAGCCTTCGCCTTACGCTGATTGTTCCAAGGAATGAAGGTCAGCAACTTCTTGATTTGCTCGAAACACTCCTGCTCCGTCAATGCGAAGAAATGTGCGTTACCGCTCACGCAAGCATGCACACGGGCACCGCCCAAATCCTCCATGCTCACCTCTTCACCCAGCACGGTCTTTACCACTTCCGGACCGGTGATGAACATCTTGGAAATATTGTCCACTACAAATACGAAGTCCGTCAAAGCCGGAGAATAAACGGCTCCACCGGCACACGGGCCGAGAATGACGGACAACTGGGGAATAACTCCCGAAGCCTGGGTATTGCGGTAGAAAATTTCTCCATAACCCGCCAATGAATCCACACCTTCCTGAATACGCGCACCGCCGGAATCGTTGATTCCGATAATCGGCATACGCATTTTGATGGCATGGTCCATGATCTTGGTGATTTTACGGGCATGCATCAGTCCCAACGAACCTCCGGCTACCGTAAAGTCCTGTGCATAAATAGCGACAGGCTCTCCGTACACCGTTCCGGTTCCGATAACCACACCGTCTCCGTGGAGCACCTTTTTATCCATTCCAAAGTCCTTGGACTGGTGCTCTACGAACATATCATACTCATGGAAAGAACCTTTATCCAGGATTCCCTCTATACGTTCACGGGCTGTAAGCTTACCCATTGCAGCCTGTTTCTTAATTGCATCTTCGCCACCTCCTTGAAGTACAATCTCTTTCCTTTTTCTTAAGTCAAGAATATTTCTTTTAAGCGACATAGTAAATTTGTTTTGTTAAAAAAAAGTGTATTCCCCGATGGGATATTTACACGCCATTCAAGTTGCAAGATTACAGAAAAAAAATGATTAAAAAAACACTTCCGCCATTTGCCCAAATGGTATATTCAAGCAACATAGCCATTTGGAGATTATTTTTAACTATTTATTTAGATTTTTTCACAAATCCCCGAAGAGTATCCTCCCCCCAAAAAAAACGTTTCCTCCCTTACGATTTATTTCTTTTCCTTGAAAGCAATGAATCCGCTATATGAGATTTGAGTCCGGTTATTGCTATTAAGGCAAAAAAAAATGCCGCTCTTTCGAGCGGCATTGAGATTTAAATCTTATGGATAACCAAGCCTGAACGCAACTTCGGTTCAAACCAAGTGGTTTTCGGCGGCATGATATTGCCTGTATCGGCAATATTCAGCAACTGCTCCATAGAAACAGGATAAAGGGCAAAAGCCACTTTCATCTCACCGCTATCCACTCTCTTCTTCAATTCGCCCAATCCCCGGATACCTCCGACAAAATCAATGCGCTTGGAAGTGCGCAAATCCTGAATATCCAGGATATCAGCCAGTACATGCTGAGAAAGAATGGTCACATCCAACACGCCAATGGGGTCGTTGTCGTTGTAAGAACCCGGTTTGGCGGTCAGACGATACCATTTACCCCCCAGATACATGCTGAACTCATGCAATTTTGCCGGATGATAAATCTCCGTACCCATTTCTTTCACCTCGAAACAAGCGTTCAGCTTTTCGAGCAACTGGGCTTCGGTCAGACCGTTCAAATCTTTCACCACCCGATTGTAATCAATGATTTTCAACTGATGGTCGGGGAAATGCACGGCCATAAAGAAATTATACTCTTCCTTTCCATTATGGTTCGGATTCTTTGCCTTGTATTCCGCTCCGATACGTGCGGCAGCTGCCGTCCGGTGATGTCCGTCTGCTACATAGGTATAAGGAACTTTCGTTGCAAACAACTCCTCCAGACGCTTGTTGGTCTCCGGACAGTTAATCGCCCAGAAATGATGTCCAAAACCGTCTTCGGCAACAAAATCGTAATCCGCTTTCTGGTTCTTGACAATGTTTTCCACAATAGCGTCAATTTCCGGCACAGCCCGATAAGCAAAAAATACAGGCTCAAGGTTCGCATTCACATAACGGGTCAGCACCATGCGGTCCTCCTCCTTGTCCGGACGAGTCAACTCGTGCTTCTTGATAATCCCGTTCATATAATCCTCGCAGGCAGCGCATCCGACAATACCATATTGGGTACGTCCCTCCATGGTCTGAGCGTAAATATAAAATTTCGGTTCCTCATCCTGCACCAACCAACCCTTCTCCTGAAACATCTTGAAATTCTCGACACTCTTGTTGTACACCACCTCGGAATGAATATCCGTACCGGCAGGGCAGTCGATTTCCGCACGAGTGACATGCAACAGCGATTTCGGTTTTCCGGCAGCCATTTGAGCCGCTTCTTCCGAATTCATAACATCGTACGGCAAACAAGCCAACTCTTCACATACCGCCTGATTGGGAGTACGCAGGCCCTTGAATGGTTTTACTATAGCCATAAAATACGATTAACGATGATTATTTATTTACTTTGAATTTCGCATCTCCGTGTTCCAGGAAAGCCACAATCTGACGGGCAGCCGCCAGACCGGCGTTCACATTCGCTTCCTCGGTCTGAGCACCCATTTTCTTCGGAGTGAAGAAATAACGGCCTTCAAACGCAGCGTATTCTGCGGCATTGTCCGGAGCAATATCTGAAATATACTTGAAATCGGGACGGTCTGCCATCAATTTCACCAGACCTTCCTCGTCAATTACTTCCTTGCGGGCGGTATTGATCAACACGGCATCTTTCGGCATCCGGTTCAACAACTCGTAATTGATGGACTTCTTCGTCTTTTCCGTAGCGGGGATGTGCAATGAAACATAGTCGCACATGCTATACATCTCCTCGGCAGAATGCAAAGGAAGAGCGCCGGCAGCCTTGATTTGCTCGTCGGTCATGAACGGATCGAAAGCATACACTTCCATACCGAATCCCTTGGCGATGCGCCCTACGTTCTGTCCGACATTTCCATAAGCGTGAACACCGATTTTCTTGCCTTTCAGCTCATGACCGGACTTCCCGTTATAGAAATTACGCGCCAAATACACCGCCATACCGAATACCAATTCAGCCACGGCGTTGGAATTCTGTCCAGGCGTATTCATCGCCACAACGCCCCGATCCGTACAAGCCTGCAGGTCGATGTTGTCGTATCCGGCACCGGCACGTACAATCACTTTCAGTTTCTTGGCGGCATCAATCACCTCTTTCGTCGCTTTGTCCGAACGGATAATCATCGCATCAACATCGGCAACGGCGGCAATCAATTCGTCCTGAGAAGTATATTTTTCTAACAAAACAAGTTCATATCCCTGAGCTTCTACTATTTCACGGATTCCTTTCACGGCAACGGCAGCAAAAGGCTTGTCAGTAGCAATCAGAACCTTTGTCATAATCTTCAGTATTTACAATTTATGATTTACGATTTATGAAGACAAGGCACGCCGGCTTTGTTCCATAAATCGTAAATTCAGTACTCAATTATTTTTTATGCGTCTTTTCAAACTCCTGCATTGCGGCAATCAAAGCCTTCACGTCATCCATGGTGCAGGCATTGTAGGTAGAGGCACGGAAACCGCCCACCAGACGGTGACCTTTCACACCCACGATGTTCTTAGCCTTGCAGAAATCCAGGAATTCCTTCTCCAGTTCCTCGTATCCCTCTGCCATAACAAACGGGATATTCATGCGAGAGCGTGAACCCTCCTCGACAACTGCGCGGAACACCGTATTCCGGTCGAACTCGGCATACAAGGCATCGCATCTTTCAATGGCCAGTTTTTCCATAGCTTCCACACCACCCATTTTCTTGATCCATTTCAAAGTCTCGCCTACGGCAAAGATATTGATACACGGAGGAGTGTTGAACATGGAACCGTTTTCCACGTGAGTCTGATACTTCAACATGGTCGGAATCTTGCGGCCAGCCACCACCTTGTCCAGATAATCGTTGCGAATGATGACAAAAGTGGCACCGGCAGGTCCGAGGTTCTTCTGGCAACCGCCATAAATCATCATGTATTTCTTCACATCCACCGGACGGCTGCAAATATCGGATGACATATCGGCAATCAAAGGCACAGGGCTGTCGATGTCCTCGAAAATTTCCGTACCGCGAATCGTGTTGTTGGAGGTAATGTGCAGGTAATCCACATCGGTCGGGATTTTAAACCCTTTCGGATAATAAGTGAAGTTCCGGTCTTCGGAAGAAGCGATGACTTCCACGTCTCCCCAAAGTTTGGCTTCGGCAATCGCCTTCTTAGACCATACACCGGTATTCACATAAGCAGCCTTCTTGCCCAAGAAGTTGTAAGGAATCATACAGAACTGCATGCTGGCGCCACCGCCCAGGAAAATCACGGAATAATTGTCCGGAATGTTCAACACTTCCTTGAACAACGCCACTGTTTCATCATAAACAGCCTGAAAATCAGCGGAGCGGTGAGATACTTCCAGAATAGACTGACCGCAACTTCCTAATTCAATCACAGCCTTTGCCGTATTTTCCAAAGTCGAATCCGGCAATTTGCAAGGTCCTGCATTAAAGATATGTTTTCTCATTTCAATATAAATAATTAAAGGTTGTTATTTTATCAAACGCACAAATATGCAAACTTCTTTTTGAAATACATCACAAAAAAGCAACATTCGGCTTCACTTATTCATCAAAAGAAAGGGGTCTTTACCACTTTCGCCTTCAACGCCTTGTTTCTCACGCGGATAAAGATTTCCGTATCCAATTTCTGGAAACCGCTCTTCACGTATCCGGTACCGATGGATTTTCCCGTCAACGGAGAAACCGTTCCCGAACAAACGACACCGATTTCATTTCCTTCGGCATCCTCAATCGGGTATCCCTGACGCGCAATTCCCCTGTCCAAAATCTCAAAAGGCTTCAAATAACGGGAAGGCTTGTCGTTTTTCAACTTCTCGTGATATTCCCGCATGATGAAATCATTGCCCGGCACGAATTTGGTAATCCAGCCCAAACCAGCCTCTATCGGAGAATGGTCGTCGTCGATTTCGTGTCCGTACAGACAGAATCCGGCTTCCAGACGAAGCGTATCCCTGGCACCCAAGCCAATCGGCTGAATACCGAACTCTTTACCAGCCTCAAATACGGCATGCCACAATTTGTCGGCATCCTCGTTGTAGGCATACACCTCGCAACCGCCTGCTCCGGTATAACCGGTCGTCGAGAAAATCACTTTGTCGATTCCGGCAAAAGAAATCTCCTTGAACGTATAATACTCCATATCGGTCACATTTTCACTCGCCAGCTTTTGCATCGCCTGCAAAGCCAAGGGGCCCTGAATCGCCAACTGGCAAATCCGGTCGGAAGCGTTTTCAAGCTCGACTCCCGGCTTCATCCCCAGTTCCGCACCATACTTGACCACCCAGTTCCAGTCCTTTTCAATATTGGCGGCATTGACCACCAACAAATACTTCTCAGCGCTGAAACGATACACCAGCAAATCATCCACGATTCCTCCCTTGTCATTGGGGAAACAGCTATACTGCACCTTGCCGTCCACCAACGCAGCAACGTCATTGGAGGTTAATTTCTGCACCAGTTCAAAAGCCTTGGGACCTTTGATCCAGAACTCTCCCATGTGCGAAACATCAAAAACACCGAGCTTGTGGCGCACGGTCAGATGCTCTTCTTTGATACCAGTGTATTCGATAGGCATATTATACCCGGCAAAAGGAGCCATGCGGGCACCCAGTGCTTCATGAAAATGAGTAAAAGGGGTTGTTTTCATCTCTTATATAAGTTAAATTTAATTCCTGTCCGGCATTATACTCGCCAAACGCCAACGTTTGCATTCAAAATATATGGCAAATATAATAATTTATATCTGTTTTATCCACCTCCTTTCTTCTTATTTTTGAAGAGCCCTATCCCATTTTATCAGAAAAAATGCTTGGTTATTTATCTAAATTGTCATACATTCGGCAAGTTCATTGTAAATGCCTAAGCACAAAAAAGTATACAATATAGTTTAAAAACTATACAAAAATGTACTAAACCCGCAAAACTATACAAGATGATTACACAAGTAACAGAGCAACATGGAATCTACATCGCCGGATTCCGGGATTTGAAAAGATTTACGTTAGCCTCGACGGAAGACGTCAGAAATGAATTGAAACCTTTGTTGGTCAAAGGCAGTATCCGGCTTATCTTTGATTTGGGAAACATCGAATTTATCGACAGCAGCGGCATCGGCTGTATCATATCCCTGGTCAAGACGGCAAAAAGCAATCAGTCTGAAATCAGACTCTGCAACATATCCAAAGAAGTCATGGAAATCATACACCTCTTGCGCCTGGAAATGATACTGAACATCGAAAAAAATGTGGAAAACGCTCTTCAGGCTTTTCAAAACAAATAAAAAAAAGAGGAGGACGGCAACTCGAAAATTGCCGTTCCTCCTCCTCGTATCAATCCATTAATCTCCCAGAGTGGCAACCATAACCGCCTTGATGGTGTGCATTCTGTTTTCTGCTTCGTCAAACACGATTGAATTGGCGGACTCGAAAACCTCCTCGGTCACCTCTACGCCGTCCAGACCGAACTGCTTGTGCACGTCGCGTCCCACTTTGGTTTCCAGGTTGTGGTAAGCAGGCAGACAGTGCATGAATTTGCAATGCTTGTTTCCGGTCATCTCCATGACTTTCGCATTCACCTGATAAGTTTTCAGCAGGGCAATGCGTTCCGCCCATACCTCTGCCGGTTCGCCCATGGATACCCAAACGTCAGTGTACAAGAAATCGCAGCCCTTCACGCCGGCTTCCACGTTATCCGTAATCGTCACCGTAGCGCCCGTTTCCTTGGCGATAGCCTGGCATTTTGCCACCAGTTCGGCATCCGGCTGCAAGCCTTTGGGTGCCACAATCCGCACATCCATACCCATTTTTGCTCCGCCGACCATCAAGGAGTTACCCATATTAAACCGGGCATCTCCCAGATAAGCGAAAGACACCTTGTTCAACGGTTTGTCCACGTGCTCCGACATGGTCAGGAAATCCGCCAAAATCTGGGTCGGGTGGAATTCATTGGTCAAGCCGTTCCATACGGGCACACCGGCATACTTTGCCAATTCCTCCACAATATCCTGCTCAAAACCGCGGTATTCGATACCGTCATACATGCGTCCCAACACCCGGGCGGTATCCTTCATGGATTCCTTCACGCCAATCTGCGAACCTGTCGGTCCCAGATAAGTCGCATGAGCCCCCTGGTCGTGGGCTGCCACCTCAAAGGCGCAACGCGTACGGGTTGACGTCTTCTCGAAAATCAACGCAATGTTCTTGCCTTTCAAACGGGGCTGTTCCGTTCCGGCATATTTCGCCTTCTTCAACTCTTTTGCCAAATCCAGCAAATATTTAATTTCCTCCGGAGTGAAGTCCAGCAACTTCAAAAAATTCCTGTTTCTCAAATTAAAAGCCATAACTCTTGATATTTAAAATGTGAATTTAAAAATAAACAATTTTGACAAATGTATAAAAAATCCGGTAACAATGAACACATCAATCGTAATGCATCGTAATCTTTGAACCGTAACGACGATCTTCCAGCTTGGTCGCCTCCGTTATCACGGCTTTCTGACCGCCCTTTTCGACAAAGGAAAGACAAGCCCGAATTTTAGGCGCCATGCTTCCCTCACCGAATACGCCGGCTTCCAGATACTTGGTTGCATCAGCATAATCCAAAAACTCCAGAATCTCCTGGGTGGGCTTGCGATAATCCTTATAGATATAAGGAACATCCGTCAGAATATACAACTCGTCCGCTTTTATTCGGCTACCAATCATGGCAGATGCCAAATCCTTGTCGATAACTCCCTCGATAGGCTGCAACATGCCCTGTTCATCGATATAAACCGGTATTCCGCCCCCACCGCCGGTAATCACAATGCTGCCCGCTCTCGCCATACGCTCCACCAATGACGCATTCTTGAAATCTATCGGTGCAGGAGAAGGCACCACGCGTCTCCAGCCGCCTTCCACCTTTATCTCCTCCTTGAAAATCCAACCGTGCTCGGCAGCCAATTTGTCCGCCTCTTCCCGATTGTAAATTTTTCCAACCCTCTTTGTCGGATTTTTCAACGCCGGGTCGTTCTGGTCCACAACCACCTGGGAAATCATAGATACCACGTGCCGCGTCAATCCATGCTCGCGCAAAATATTCCTCAGGTTCCGTTCTATCATATAACCGATTTGACCTTGTGAATAAGCCACGCACATATCCAGCGTCATCGGCGGCAAACCATACATCTTGACACCTGCGTCATCGCTCATCAGAATATTGCCGACCTGCGGTCCGTTGCCGTGAGTGATAATCAAATTGTATCCTTCCCGAACCAGGTAAATCAGATTTTCCAAAGTTTCCCGAATGTTCTGGTTCTGCTCCTCCACGGTTCCTTTCTGGTTGCCTCTGAGAATTGCATTCCCTCCCAAAGCGACTACTGCTAACTTTTTTTCTTCCATTATTTTTCCTTTTTTGTTCTATCGTTATTATAAAGACTCACTGCCCGACGAGCAGATCTTTCGTCTCTCAACCCTGACAAATTTAGGAAATAAAGCCTCTCAAAAAATAGCCCAACAACGAATTTTGTAAAATACAAACACATGAAAATCAATGTCATGTATAATTATTCCATGGATTTTTATAATTATGCGGCGCAAAATGCCCGTTCCCCGCTGACAAATGAAAAAATCTGTCCCGTTTTATCAGAATCCGTCTTTAAGACGAGAGGTTACAAACTTTCAGAACAAAATTTCATCATTCACTTTATTTTCGTATCTTTGTCCAACTATGGGAAATAAAGATTACAATGACCGGTTGCATGGTTTGTTCGGCAGATTGATGAACAAATACACGATGACACTGCTTATTTTCATAGTCTGGCTGGCATTTTTCGACCGGAACAACTTAGTCGAAAAGATACACCTGCGCGGAAAAATCACAACGCTGAAAAAAGAAAAAGCCTATTACCAGGAGAAAATCGAAGAGGACAGCCGCAAAACGCAGGAACTGCTAAGCAACAAAAAAAATCTTGAAAAATTTGCCCGGGAACAATACTTCATGAAAAAACCGAACGAAGATATATTTGTTATCGTTAAAGAGTGAACCGTGGGGAGAATTTTAGCCATCGATTACGGAAAGAAAAGAGTAGGACTTGCAGTGAGCGACCCGTGCAAAATCATTGCCACAGGTCTGAAAACCGTTTTATCTCAGGAACTGTTCCCCTTCCTCCAGGAATACATGACCCGCGAGCAAGTGGAATTGTTCGTAGTCGGACATCCCAAGCAATTGGACAACCACGACTCCGAAAGCATGACCTACATCAAGCCCTTTCTGAACGCACTGAAGCGAAAATACCCGGACATACCGGTCATCATGTACGACGAACGCTTTACCTCCGTCATGGCCCACCGGGCGCTGATTGAAGGAGGCGCCAAAAAGAAAACACGTCAGGACAAAGCCCTTATCGATACCATGAGCGCCACCATCATCCTGACCTCTGACATGGACCAACAAAGAATCTTAAAACTGTAAGATATGTTTTTACCTATTGTTGTCTACGGACATCCCATATTACGGAAAATTTCAGAGGACATCACGCCGGATTATCCCGACTTGGAAAAGTTCATCCAGGATATGTTTTACACCATGGACGAGGCAGACGGAGTGGGACTTGCGGCACCCCAGGTGGGACGTAACATCCGCATCTTTACCGTTGACGGTAGCGCATTCGCAGAGATGGATCCCGCATGCGAAGGCTTCCGTAAAGTGTTCATCAACGCCCACATCCTGGAACGCTGGGGAGAAGACATCAACCGCAACGAAGGCTGTCTGAGCGTCCCCGGAATCCACGAAGATGTAAAGCGTAAAGAAAGCATTCGCATCGCCTATATGAATGAAAAAGGCGAACAATTTGAAGAAGAATACTCCGGCGTAAAAGCATGGATTATCCAGCACGAATACGACCACCTCGAAGGCATCCTTTTCACGGACCATTTGTCCGCATTGAAAAAAAGACTGCTGAAAAGCAAACTGAACAACATCAGTACGGGCAAATTCAAAGCCTCCTACCGGGTGATTCTGCCCAAATAATCTTTTCAGGCATCGGCAATTGAAATTTTTTTCGTAACTTATACGAAATTTCAATTGCCGTGCGTATATCAGTGTAAATTTCAAATACCCGTTTCTATACCTCTCTACGGCACTTGCCGCAGGTATCGTCAGCAGCGAATACTTTACATTGCCTGCCGGGTATCTTTTTGTCCCTCTGCTTCTTGCTTTTCTGTGCGTCCGAAAATTCAAACGGTTTGCCGATTGGCTGCTGTTGACCACCGTTTTCATCATCGGTATGCAAATCACCCCCACCTCTCCTGCCACAGCTTTACCGGAAAATTCCGTCTACCGGATAAACAGTCGTTGTGAAGAAATTCTTCCCCGACGTCACTACATACTCTCCGTCGGACCAAAACTGTTCTACCTGAACAACTACCATACGGACACGCTCTACCGTCCGGGCGACTCGCTCCATTTCCTCGCCCGGATTATCCCCTTCCGCAAACAGGCGAACCCAGGAGAATTCAGCTACGCCCGTTACCTCAAACAAAAGAAAGTGTACAGCCAACTCATCCCCCTGACCGCTGTCATACAAAAAGACCGCTCTGACAATATCGGTTCATTTTTTTACCGCTTGAGGGAAAAATTAATGGACAAAACCGCAGTTCTGACGCAGGACACCACTTGCCGCCAACTGATAAACGCCCTATGCCTGGGGGATAAGACCGAACTCGACAATGGCCTCCGGGAGCTATTCATCACTACTGGCACGGTACACGTATTATCCGTTTCCGGACTTCACACAGGTGTCATTTACCTTTTTCTTCTCTTTCTGTTGAGGCATCTCGGATGCACTCACCGAAAATCGGAAATCCTGCTACTTCCGCTACTCTGGGCTTACGCCTGTCTTACCGGGTTATCCCCGTCCGTGGTTCGAGCGTCCACCATACTCTCTTTTATCACGGCGGGCAAGGTGTTTTGCCGGACCTATACGCCATTGAACTCACTGGCGGCGTCCGCATTTTTCACCCTGCTCATTCAACCCTCCTCCCTATATTCCGTCAGCTTTCTGCTATCTTACAGCGCCTATGCCGGCATTCTGATATTCTACCCGTTCCTGCTCCGTCTGCCCGGTGCCCTTCCTCCCGTGGTTTCCAAAATCTACGCCTGCTGCTGCATCACCTTTGCCGCCCAAATCCTCACATTGCCCCTAAGCGCCTTTTATTTCCATACCGTCAACCTCAACAGCTTTCTCGTCAATCTCGTCGCCGTCCCTCTGGCAACCCTGTTGCTATATTGCTCTGCCACCTGCCTGATACTCCCCCTGTTCATCAGCCGGTATGTCATCCTGATTTGCGAAGTGCTCGGCGGACTGCTGGTTCGGCTCCTGCAATTTTTCTCCCCATATAGTGTCAACGTCCACCATATATATCCCTCCGCTTTCTGCACCCTGTTCATATACGGCATGCTGATTGCCGCCGGCGGTTACCTGCTTTCCAGGAAACGCCGCTGGCTATACGCAGGCATCACCGCATGCTCTTTCCTTCTCGCCTATCTCATTGTCACCAACATACAACTGTCTGCCAAAAATGAAGTTCTCATCCTCCATTATCCGAAAC
>CAYNXE010000023.1:0-17107 GCA_964400995.1 uncultured Odoribacter sp. | reverse complement strand
GTTCAGGGATTCCTTGATGCCTCCGTTGTCTTTCTGGCTTTCCTTGTAACGTTTCCCGTCCTCGAAAAGGATGCCTTTTTCATCCTCTTTCCAGTAGTCCCGGTTGTATGCGTTGAGGTGTCCCTGATAAAATCCGAATTTAGGCAGCAGCACCGGATTTCCCGTCAATTGATAAAAATCGTTCAAGAGAGCCGTCGCTTCCTTGTCAACCATAAAGAATACGTCCAAGTAATTGGTTTCGTGGAACAATTTGACCGTGCCTTCTTCTTCGGCTCCGAAGTCGTATTTCCCTTTCTTGAAGGTGTGCCACATGATGCCGTAGCCGTTGGTAGACCAGTAGAAAGGGGTGGGGGAGGCTACACCGCCGTCCGTCCAGCTATTTTGGTTCTCGATGGCGATGACTTTGCCTTTGTGGGAAAAACGACCGTTCTGCACCCCTCCGCCGTAGAAATATTCTCCGGGATTTTCCTTTAAGGTCAGTGTCGTTTTCCGGGGTTCAAACTGAACGGGTGCCGTTTCCTCGACAGCCACTCTACCGGTGGTCAGGTCGGTGACTTTGAACAGGGAACTTTTTTTGTCGAATTCGATTTTGATTTTTGTTGTGCTGACGGTCACTTGGTCGGGGGTGTCGTTTAGCTTCAGGCAGGTGACTTCCTTTCTGGGGCGGTCGACTAAGATTTGTGCCGGCGGAGTCGCCTGCGGGTTCCGGAGGATGCCTCCTTCATTGTCCTGGAACATGCGGAACAGGTTGTCCCCATAGAAATCCAAGGTTAGCGTTTGATTGCCGGACAAGGCGATTTCAACGGTCGTCGGATTTATTTGGCGGGCTTCGAGAATGGAAACCGGCTGTCCTGCGGCTTTGCTTGTATTTTCAATGTCCTGTCCGCTTTGGGCAAAAGAATAGGCTGCCAGTAATGGCAAGAGAAGCGTAAGCAGAATCGCTTTCCCTTTTCTGGATAGACTCATCGTATGGTTCATAGCTTGCTTGTAAGATGATGATATTTTTAAAGATTTTATATTTCACAACACTGCAAGTCAAAAGTAAGTAAAATTTTTTAGAAACAGTTTCTTCTTGCGTTAAAAATATCTTCTTGTAATAATCATAAAAAAGAGGCATCCGAAGATGCCTCAATGTCTGTGTGACTCTGTGTTTATTGGCTTTCGATGTTTAGGGTTGAGTGTATGATTTCTCCTGTGGGTGAGATGCCTTCCAGTTTTACTTTGAAAGGGCCTTTTTGGTCCGTTGTATAGAAACGTAGCGTGTTCGTGTTTCCTTGAAACAAGCGTACATCCGGATTCCAGTACAAGGTCGGTCGTTTGTCTGGCAGGGGAACTTCCCGCTCTTTTGCCACGTCATACCGGGGAATGTAAAATTCTGCCGGTTTGTGATACCCTAAAGGAGTAAACCGGTAAAAATCCAGTCCGCGCAGAGTGAAATCCGTTCCTTTTTTGAGGTAGATGAAGATATTCATGATAGAGTCATCGGGAGTGTTGCCGTATTCCAGCCGGTCTACGTATTTGATAGGAATATTTTCCAATAGATCCAGTATACTGAGACCGAAACCATCGGTGTTATCCGGAATACCTTCCAAGGTGATTGCGACTCTTCTTGGTCTTATTGCATCGGAATGACCGTAAAAGGCTGCTTTGCAACCGCCTATATTCTCAATGTGTACTCCCGGAACGGCGGCTACCAGATTCAAGGCGCACCTGAAATGTTCTTCTTTCAAGTCACGTGCAGTCAGTACTTTTAGCGGTTTGCCTTCCGGTCCGTAAGTTGGCTTGGTCACGACAGCTTCTTCCAGACGGTAGATTTTTTCTCCGTTCACGTAATCGAATCCCAAGGTCTTCACTTCGCGGAAAATATTGTCGAGCGTATCTTCCTCTTGGTATGTCCACCCTTTCCGGGACATTAGCGGAGCTTGCAATTCCCGGAGGGAATCGTGTTTGAACTTCAGTTCGGTCCATTTTCGCCCGGAGCGGGTATAGGATTGGAAAGTAAATTCGGTGCTGTCCGGGTATTCGACGCAAAATTCAAATCGACTGTTGGTGTCGAGCGGGATTGCCTTGATGAGCCTTAATCGAGGAACGATTGCAAACAGTCGTGCCATCTTTGCCGGTTTACCCCAGAAGTTTTTGATCTGTCCGGAGAATCCCTGCGTTAGCTCCAGGAAAAATGGCAACGAGAGAGGTTGCTGTGCCCCTTTGCCGACCTCAAAGCGTTGCCAGCCTTGGGTGAGCAACAGCAGTTCCGCCATGCGATGCCGATGTTGTTGCGGGATTGTTGTGTCGAAATACCAGCCTGCATCTTCCACATGACCTTTCAAATCCGAGTCCAGCAGGAAATAGCTGGCGATGTCATTGCTCCAGCGTTTCTCCCCGTCCAGTGCCGGGTCTGTCACCGATACGGAACAGCTTAGGCTGTCAGTTCCCTGCCAGGATAACGTCAGGAATACGCTGTCGCGTTTCCCGTATTGCTTCCGGTCTGTCGTCAGGTGTACGCTTTCCTTTTCCGGAGGGAAAACAAACGATAGCCGGCTGCTGTACACTTCGCCTTCCGCATCCAAGAGTACGCCGTGCAGGATGCCCGACGGTAAGGCCGATAAGGGAATGTTTCCGCCATCACCTGCTTCAACTGGCAAAACGGACAAGATTTTTCCACGGCAATGGAGCAACAGGTACATTGAGCGGTTTTGCAAATAGTCCGAAGTGCTCAGGCAATCCCAACGCATCATGCCGTTGGCTGCTTCCATTCGTAAGATAGCCCCTTCTTCCCGAACGACGGGCAATTCCACCCGTCGGGTTTCTCCTTCGGGCAGGACGATTTCCGCATAATAGCTTCTGCCGGCTTCCGGTTTCAGGTTGAAATACCCCATCCCCCGGTGCAAGGCTACGAACTGAGCCACTGCGGTGCCGTCGTCACGGAACACTTCTCCGGAAATGTTCACGCCCAATCCATCTGTTCCCACCGCTTTGAATCCTACTCTCGATGTCACGCCTGCCAGCAGGTTTCCTCCTTCCGGGAAGAAACGGATATTTGTCGCGGAGGGGGAGGGACATACCGGTACGTTTAGAATCCACCTGTATTCAAAAGGTTGGTTGTCTAAGAATTTAAGTCTTACGGCTGTCACTTTGTCCTTGCGTCGTAGTTGCATTTGCATTCGTCCCGCATCATTTACCCGGGTCACTGCCCTGTTTACTTCCCGCTGTCCGTTGTACTGTCGGCTTTCCACCAAAAGTTTTGAGAACGGTTCTCCTCTGCCTGACAGAAAACGTACCGACATCAGCCAGTCGCCGTTGGTTGTGGTGTCCCAGACCACTTCATGGTGAACTTTGTCCGGTTCTCGGTTTTCGATGACAATCTCTTTTTGAAAATAGAATGCGTCATCGAAGTTTTGCATCCAGTAGGTGTAAGCGCGTAAAGTGTAGTGTCCGGAGGGAAGGTGGGGGTCCAAGGGAAAGCTTCCAGAAAATACGCCATCCCGTTCCATGAGCTTGATTCTGCTTTCGAACCGGTCCATGGCATCATACAGTTCCACGTACACAAACCGGCTGTACACGGAGGGAATGTGTGTTGAGGCATCGGTCCGGTACGCCCGGAGCCATACGTGTTCCCCTGCGATGTAATGCGACTTGTCCGTATGCAGGTAGACTTTTTCCTGTATTTCTTTCCGGCACCACGAAGAAAGCCCCTCCCGAGACGCTTCGGGCATTTCGGGAGACTGGGCAATCAGATGCCCCGTCAGGAGCAATAGGTATATGAAAAGAATGAATTTCATTGTGTCGGACTAGGAAGACATGAACAATTACCGGAAAGACATGCTGGGCAGGTACAAAGCCCTGTGTAGCGACAATTACAGTCTCTGCCCATTAGGCAATAGATATTTGTACAATGACATTCTCCTGGTGCTGTAGTTGCACAGATACATGGGTTTTGGTGGCAATCCTGACAGGTGGTTGGTTCTGGAGTGGAAATATCGCAAATACATGGGGCTTGCAAACAAGTAGGACATATAGTTGTTATTGGAGGCTCAGGGAGGAGTAAACATTTACACCGGTATTGAGGCAGTCCGCATCCATTGCAAAGCATTGTACAACAACATTTATCTTGTGTTTGTTTGCATATGTGACAATAATAACACTCGCATTCTTCTGCTACGAATCCGCAATTAGGACATCGGTTGCAAATGCACATTTCAAGGTTGCGATTGCAAATAGTACAAATTATAATAATATCATCGTCGTCACCTCCTCTTGTTAATATTAATTTATTATCTATTTCGAAGCAAAAACAATAGAAATCCTCTTCTTGTTTTTGTAGTTCCGAATTTCCTGCCAAAACTTTTGTTATTTTGCCATTGTGTATTTTATGGGTGGAATTGAGTTCACCTTGTAAATCGGTTGAAATAACAAATCCTTCTAACTCCATTAGGTCTTCACGATAAATTCCTTCCGTGTTTTCTCCCAAAATAGTCAATATTTCACTTGAAATTTCTCCTGATTGTATGTTTTTTCGAAACAACATATGTTGGCGAACTGCAAGCCGGAAAGGTTGAAATAATTTCCCTTCCTTTCTTCCTGCTACAATTGCTGCATTGTATTGAGAAGACAGGGGGATTTCCCAAATGATTTCGTTGTCGCTGCTTGTTTCCCGAAGCGCGCTCCAATTTATCCGATAAGCATTTAAATCTGTGTGATGTGAGTGTACATAATCGAAGTTTGCTAATTGGACCGAAACAGAACTTTCATGCAACTGGGCAATAATCTGTTCTTGCGTCAAATTATAACTCTCTTTATCGGACAAAGTTGTTGTTATCTCTTGGCATCCTATTGTAAAAAGAGCAAAGACTAAAATAGAATAGAAAAGTTTCATGGCTGTGTGTTTTAGGTTAATACTGTAGTTTTAAATGATACAATAATTAATCTTTAGGCAATGAAAGGATTCGTGAGTAATTATTTTATTTGCTGCATAATCTTATAAATATGGAATACCAACCCATGTTTATTAAACATGCGCAAATGATTTATAAACAAATATAATGATTAATTTTTATAAACAAAACTTTTTATAAGAAAAAATCTGTATGGTGAAATGATAGAGGTATTTTAGCGATTATGAGATAACGGTCTCTTTGTTGGCAACGAAAGTGGAGGGGGCTGTTTATGCGAATGAAATATTTCGTATATTTGCCTTGTCTAACATATTTCCTTGAGAGGTGGAAAATCTGCCTTTTGTGACGGGCATACACTATATATGCCCGTTCTCAATACGGCGATTCCGTACCCCCGTGTGGAATGTTAATGCATCCGCAGTTTCTCTCAAGGAAATGTTAGACAGCGGGACAGGCGGAATCGTCTCTTTTTTACTTCATAAAATGGAACGAATGGCCTGGAGAAAGGTTGCGTTTAAGCGGGTTTTATTTTTCGAATGAGAATTGAATTTTCGGGGGTGACAAGTCGGTGTAAATATATAACGGAGTGTTGCTATGGCGGAAAACTTAACTTCTTCTGAGTATAAGCTGGTGTTGTGGAGTTTTGATTATATCCGGAACAATATGGACATCACGGCGGATCGCTTGCCGGACATATTGGTGAAGTTCTGGACGATTCCTGATTTTCTGACTCGTTTCTCCAGTGAAACGAAGAACGTGCAGATTTTCGTGTTTATTTACATTGTTCGGATGAATAAATGGCCGGAAGAGGAAATGGAGGAGTTTATCCGCTCTTTTCATTTCAGCCAGTTGTTTTATTGTTTCCAGATTATACTTGCCGCTATATCCTATTGCCGGAAGAACAACATTCCGGTGGCTCCTTTTCCGGTTTTTGATTTGGAAAAGTATTTGCTTCCTACGTCGTGCGAGGAGGAACAATTGTTGAGGTATTATGGATTGGTGGTGGGAAAGAAAGGAATGGCGTAAACAAAGTGCAGGGTTGTGGAAAGCAAGCTTTGTTTACGCCACAGGGTTTAGTTGCGGGGATAACCGCCGCCATGGTTTCCGCCCGGACGGCCCGGTCCTCTTTGTTGCATTTCTTTCTGGCGTTTTTCTTCGTTTGCCTTGTAGGTCTTGTATTGTTCTGCCGTCAACACTTTTTTCAGTTGGGCATCGTTCGCTTCCCGGTTTTTCTGCATTTGCGCCCTCATGGCTTCCCGATCTTCCCGGTTTTTCTGGAAGTTTTCCTCATTCTTCTTGAAAGATTCGGTGTACCATTTTTTCAGTTCCTTTTGCTGGGCATCCGTCAGTTTCAGTTCTTCGTTCAGACGTTCTACTGTACGTTCGGCTCGTTGTTCCGGGGTCATTCTTTCCCGTGGACCTCTTTGTTGTGCGTTGGCTCCAATGCCCAGCAACAGAAATAGTGCTGTGGCTAAAAATAAAATCTTTTTCATAATCAGTTTTTTAGTTTTAAATTTTCCTTTTCGGAAATCTTTTTCTCATAGTATAAGACAACGATTTGATGAAAAAGTTTACGTGAAATGTCTTTTTTAAGTTTGTAAACCGGTCGTATTTGGGAATGAATATAGGTGGGTAGCCAATCCTCCGCAAGAAGTCCTCCGTTGCGTGCGGATTTTTGAGAATCGCCGGGTGGAAGAATCGGTTGCGGAGGAAAGGCGGGATTAGTTGTTCCAGGCGGATGCCAGTTGTTGAAAATAAATGACATCTTCCCATTCGTTGCCTCTTTTGAGCCATTGTTTCCGGTAGCCGGTTTGGGTAAATCCCGTGGCTTCAAACAATTTGAGGCTGGCGATGTTGCAACTGGGCACGCTGCTGTACACCTGGTTCAGTCCGAGGGTTTCAAAGCAATAGTCCAGCATCAGCTTTATGGCGGACTTGGCATAGCCTTGTTTCCGGTTCTCCGTGCTGTGAATCATGATGCCGATGCCTGCCCTTTGGTGGTAGGGGTCGAAATCGTAGAGGTCGATGAGTCCGACCGGCTCTTTGTCTTCCAGGCGGGCAATCATCAGGCGCAGTTGCTTGCTGGCATAGATGTCCTTGTGGGCGTTCTCGATGTATTTCTTCAAGGTGTAATGCGAAAACGGTGTGAGGGTGTCGCTGACATCCCATAAGTCCATGTCGTTTTCCCATTTGTAAAGGTATTCGAGATCTTCGGGTTCCAGAGCCCGGATTAAAATGTTTTCGTCGTTCATCATAGGTTTGTAGGTTTATTTGATTTGTTCCATGTTCAAGTCGGTTGCCGCGCCCAGTTTGCCCGCCTTGTATTCCCGGATGAAGGCGGCGGGATAAATGCTCCGTACCAGGGGCAGGTCTTTCCGTGCCGCCTCCAGGGTCGGGTAGAGCGAGAAAATGTAGCGATACACGTCACCCATCGGGATGATTTGTATTTTTTGGTTCTTCCCGAAAAAAGCATCGTTTATGTCGTGTTCCATGGTGCAGATCTGTATGGTATAACAGAGGCTGTCCTGGCAGATGGCAAGGGCGACAGGTGCCTGGGTGTCTGTCGTCGGAGCGAAGGCGGATATGTAATTTGAGTTTGTCAATTGTTTTTGTTTTTGGACGACGTCGGATTGAGCACTTAACCCTTGTGGCAAACAGCCGATGATGATGATTGTCGCCAGGCTTTTGCCGATGAATTTTTCTATATGAATAGAGAATTTCATCTTTCTACAAATATATCAATTTTCTTTGATTTACCGTTTGTTTGTCGGAAATTATTTCGTGTTCGTCCATATCCGGATTTTCATTACATTTGTCGGAGATATTACGAAACAAGTGGTGGAAATGTTCAATTTATTGAGTGTCATCGGTCCGACGGCAAGTGGAAAAACCTCGCTGGCGGTGCAACTGGCGGTGGCTTTCGGAGGCGAGGTCATCAGCGCCGATTCGCGACAGGTGTACCGGGGAATGGATATTGGAACCGGGAAAGATCTGGAGGAGTATCGGGTGGACGGGAAGCGGATTCCTTGTCATTTGATTGACATTGTCGATGCCGGATATAAATACAATGTGTTTGAATATCAGCAGGATTTTGTCCGGGTGTGGGAGAGTTGCAGGGAACGGAAGGTATTGCCCATATTGTGTGGGGGAAGCGGACTTTATGTGGAGGCCGTGTTGAAAGGTTACCGGTTGTTGCCGGTGCCTGCCAATGAGCAGTTGAGGAGCGATTTGGCGGGGTTGTCCTTGCCGGAGCTGGCGGAACGGTTGGCAAGGTATAAGAAGTTGCACAATACGACGGAGATAGACACACCCAAACGGGCGATCCGTGCCATTGAGATAGAGGAATATTACCTGTCTCATCCGTGCGAGGTGAAAGATTTTCCCGTTGTTTGTCCCCTCATTGTCGGGGTGGACGTCAGCCGGGAAGTCAGGCGGGAAAGGATTACCCGCCGTTTGCACGAGCGTCTGGATCAGGGCATGGTGGAGGAGGTGCGGCGGATACTGGACAGCGGGGTGAATCCGGAGGATTTGATTTATTACGGTTTGGAGTATAAATACTTGACTTTGTATTTGTTGGGTAAATTGAGTTATGGCGATATGGTCGAACAACTGAATATCGCCATCCATCAGTTTGCCAAGCGGCAGATGACCTGGTTCCGGAAAATGGAGCGCGAAGGATTCAAGATTTACTGGTTGCCGGCTGAAATGCCCTTAGCCGAAAAAATTGACAAGGTACGGCAATGGTGGAGCCAAGGTTAATCCTGCTCGCAACAGCCCATTTCGGCATGGATGTTTTCAATTAAAAACGACTTGTCCTCCGGGAAGGTCTCGATGTACTCATGGAGTTGCCGGTGTTGCTCGGCAGTCAGGTTGCAGACCATGTTTTCGATGGCGGTGGAGGCTTCGAAAGCGACCGGGAAATCGTCGGCTTTCAGGATTTCCAAAAAGACGGGCAGGTAACTGGAATAATCCAGTGAAGATTCCCAGACAATGCGCAGCAATTCGGCTTTTACCTCCGGTTTCGTCTCGGCTTGAAGGCGGGCGATCAGGATTTCCCGGAAGGCGTTTTCTTTGATGTCTGCCAACAGGTTGACAAGCTGGCTCAGGGCATGGGCGTCCGGAATGCGGTTTAAATTTTCCAACAACGTCTGTGCAATGGACAAATTTCCGTTTTCCTTGATTTCCTTGACGGCTTCTGCCATGAGTTCCGGTTCGCCGCTTTGTATCTTTTGCAGTATGTCTTTTGTTTCCATGTCGTCCGATTATGGTGCGAAAGTAAAAAAAAGAGCGTTAACAACGCTCTTTTTTTCTTATTTTTCCGTATGGGAACCGTCTTTTGCCCGAGGGTGGAATTTATTGATGGTATCTTTCAAATAGTGATTGTCCAGATGCGTATAAATCTCGGTAGTCAGAATCGATTCGTGTCCCAGCATGTCCTGAACCGCTCTCAAATCGGCGCCACCGCTGACCAGGTGAGAGGCGAAAGAGTGGCGGAAAGTGTGGGGAGATACGTTTTTCTGGATGCCTGCCCGTTTTGCCAGGTGTTTGATGATGTTGAACACCATGACTCTGGACAAAGCCATACCGCGTTTGTTCAGGAAAAGCACGTCTTCATATCCTTTCTCGATATCCAGGTAATCCCGATATACTTTCAGGTAGCGTTTGATTTCCTCTTTTGCGTTTTTGCTCATCGGAATGACCCGTTCTTTGTTGCCTTTGCCTTCGATTTTCACGATGCCCATGCGGAAGTTGATGTTGGACAGTTTGATGTCGATCAGTTCCGATACTCGCAATCCGCAGGAATACAGCATTTCGATGATGGCCTTGTTTCTCTGTCCTTCCGGCTTGTACATTTCCACGGCATTCAGCATGGCGTCGATTTCCTCCACGGTCAGGACGTTAGGCAGTTTTCTTCCGATTTTCGGAGCTTCCAGCAGCCGGGTGGGGTTGTTTTCCAGTTGGCCGTCGAAGACCAGGAATTTAAAGAATGAGCGGATGCTGGAAATACATCTTGCCTGCGTCCGGTTGGTCACACCAATTTCACTGACAAACACCAGGTAATCTTTCAGAACGTCGTAATTAACCTCGTCGGGAACTTTGATGTTGTGTTTGTCCGCACAATACTTTGCCAGTTTGTTGATGTCGTTTAAATAAGCTTCGACTGAATTTGAAGAAAGTGATTTTTCAAGAATCAAGTAAGTCTTGTAACTTTCGATAGCATTGTCCCAAGTCATTTTTCTTAATGTTTATGTAAAAATTAAAATAAATATGGTAGCACACACTCATAAAATAATGCCTAAAGATATATGTTTTTTTGATATCATCATTGATTATTTTGGGAGTTTAACAATATTAATGTAAAAAAAAGTCCATAAAGCGTTTTCCGCTTTATGGACTGAAAATAGCCGTATGCTATTGTTATTTTATGCCCAGTTTCTTTTTCAGGTCTTTGGAAAGGGCATCCTTGTGGATCATGATGGAAGTCGTTTTGTAAGCGACAAACGGATAGGAGGCATAGATATAGCCTTCGTATTTACCGTAGTTGCCCCATGAATTCTTGACGATGAAATATTTGTTTCCTGCCTGGTCTACGGCTTTTCCTATCACGTGCATGCCGTGGTCGTCGGTCGTGAGCTTGTTGTCGAATTCTTTCTGGCGCAGTTCCTGGGTGATTACTTTCTCTTTGCCCGGTTTCTTGGTGATTTCTGCCTGTTGTTTGTCTTTGGGCATCTTGACCCATTTGGCGATTTCAGCGTCGCTCATTTCCTTGACGTTCATGTCGGGAACAACGGCGAGACCTTCGCGCAGGAAGCCGATTTCCGATACGTCGGAACCCCAAGAAAACGTGTAGCCTTTGTCGATCGCCTTGTCCAGCACGTCCATCATATCATCCAGCGGGATGTTGTAGGACATTTCGCCAATCCAGTTGTCTTCCACTTCCAGGGCGAACTGGGTGTAGAAGGGATGGTGGGTGAACGAGGTGAGGCTGATGTAGTCGTCCATGTTCAGACCGCAGGCGTTTGTGGCAAAGGTCTGCGGGGTGTATTCTTTGCCTTTCCAGGTGAATTTTTCGGGTTTGGCACCCAGATAAGCGTCCAGAACGGCGTCAAAACCTCTTTGCCATGCCGTGCTCAATTTTTTGTTGGAGTTTCTGATGACTCCGTTTACGTAGCCTCTCAATACGTCGTCCAATTCTCCGTGCACGTGAACGTCTTCACCGTAGTTCAGGCCGCTATAAAGCGCCAGCGGAACGATACCGTAGTTCTTGATTGCCCAGGTCACGTCGGCGGAAGCGCCACCCTGTGCGAAATTCATGTGGCCGTTGAGGCGCACGTATTTGTCCGCTTTTCCGTGGTAGGTGTTCCATACGATGTACATCGGAGACAGGCTTACCGAGTCTTTGCCCATGCGCATCATTTCCGATTCCAGGAATGAGATGGTGGACCAGGACCAGCAGGTACCCGCACGGTCCTGCGATTTCACGCTGGTGGTCGGAAGGCGCTTGATGTCTGTGAATTTGTAGCCTTCATTTTCTTTTTTTTGTTCCTGGGCGTTGGCAACGGTTGTCAATGCCAGGAATGAAACCAAGGTTAAAAAGGTAAGTTTTTTCATGTTTAGCAATTGTATGATATGTAAATGATAAAAATAATCCAACGATTGCACAGCATCCAAAGGTAACGAATTGGATATTGAAAATAATCGGTTTGTCCGGATTTCATTCGTTTTTTAAGAAAAATATAACATTTTCCTGCTGGCGGTCAGGCTTGAATCTTTTCCGAGAGCCTGATTTTGTGCATAAAACGGTATTTCCGGTTGCAAATCCAGATGAAAACCACGCCCGCGACGAGCATGACGAGGGTGTCCGTCCAGGATGCCGCAGGGTGCAGGTCCCTGAACAGGGCATGGGTTTGCAGGCTGGAAGATTCCGAGGTCAGGGTGATTGCCGCCAGGATGTTGTTTGCCGCATGGAGTCCCAATGCCAGTTCCAGACCGTCGTCCTTGACGGCGACATAGCCCAGGAGAATGCCCATGAGGATGTATTGGGGAAGTGCTACCCCGATGCCGAATTCCTTTATCTCCGGATTGGCCAGGTGCATGACGCCGAACAGTACGCCGGTCAGCAGGACTGCCGCCCACCGGTATTGGAGAAGGCGTGCCGCCCATTGCATCAGGTAGCCCCGGAAAAGCAATTCTTCAAAGGAGGTCTGAAAAGGAAACAGGAGCAGGGATATGACAACCAGTATGAAAAAATTGAGGGGGGCGAACTGGAATACGATGTTCGACGCCTCCCCGATGAATACCGGCACGAGCAGCATCGCCACGGCAAGGACGCCCCAGACGCCCGCGGCGAAAAAGATTCTGCCCCAGTCCGTTTTCTGTCGGGAGGTGATGATGCTGAGCGCGTTTCTGTGGTGTATGTGCTTCACGCAATGAAAGATGGCGAAAAATCCGGCGACAAAGCTAAGCAGGGTGAGCGCCAATCCGATGTTGGTCGAGGTGGCGGCGGCAAAGTCGCCTGCGTTTAACGCTGCCGGGTCTTTCAGGAGGATGTATGCCGCCAGGGGAAGGCTTCCGATTTGGGTTGCCGTGAAAATCACCAGCAAGGAAAATACATACAAGTACCACTGGTTTTTTCCGCTATGAGCTTGTTCTAAAAACATGGGAATGCGGTGTTTAATATCTGTTGAGTATGTTTTCCAGACTGTATTCGTCCCGAATGAGCACCTGCCTTGCCTTGCTGCCCTCGAAAGGACCGACGATGCCTGCCGCTTCGAGCTGGTCCATGATTCTGCCGGCACGGTTGTATCCGATGGAAAAACGTCGCTGGATGGAGGAGGTCGAGCCTTGCTGGCTGCTGACAATCAGGCGTGCCGCCTCTTCAAACAGCGGGTCGCGAACACCGGAATCGACGTCCGCCGAGTTGCCCCCCTCGTTTTCGGGGATGTATTCGGGCAGGGCGAATGCGCTGGGGTAGGACTGCTGGCTGGCAATGAAATTGGTGATTGCGTCCACTTCGGGCGTATCGACAAAGGCGCATTGCACGCGGGTCATTTCGCTTCCTACGGAAATCAGCATGTCTCCGCGTCCGATGAGCTGGTTGGCTCCCGGTGAGTCCAGTATCGTGCGGGAGTCAATCATGGAGGCCACTTTAAAGGCGATACGTGCCGGGAAGTTTGCCTTGATGACACCGGTGATGATGTTGGTCGAGGGCCGCTGCGTGGCGATAATCATGTGGATGCCCACGGCTCGTGCCAACTGGGCGATACGGGCAATCGGGGTTTCCACTTCCTTGCCGGCGGTCATGATCAGGTCGGCAAATTCATCGACGACGACAACGATGTAGGGCAGGTATTTGTGCCCGTGGTTGGGGTTCAGTTGCCGTTTGACGAATTTTTCGTTGTATTCCTTGATGTTTCTGACCTGTGCCGTTTTCAGCAGGTCATAGCGGTTGTCCATTTCGATGCACAATGAATTGAGGGTGTTGACCACCTTGGAGGTTTCCGTGATGATGGCATCCTCTTCGTCGGGCAGTTTTGCCAGGAAATGTTTTTCGATCACCGAATAGATGCTCAGTTCGACCTTTTTGGGGTCGACCATGACGAATTTCAGCTGTGACGGGTGTTTCTTGTACAACAGCGAGGTGATGATGGCGTTCAATCCTACGGATTTACCTTGTCCCGTAGCTCCGGCAACCAGCAGGTGGGGCATTTTGGTCAGGTCGAAAGTGTAGGTTTCGTTTGAAATCGTGCGACCCAGCGCCACGGGCAGCGCGTATTTGGATTCCTGGAATTTCTTGGAGGCGATGATGCTGTGCATGGACACCACCTCGGGGGTCTGGTTGGGCACTTCGATACCGATGGTTCCCGCTCCCGGTATGGGCGCGATGATGCGGATACCTAAGGCGGACAGGCTCAGGGCGATGTCGTCCTCCAGGTTTTTGATTTTGGAAATCTTGACTCCCGGAGCCGGCACGATTTCGTACAGGGTGACGGTCGGACCGATGGTAGCCTTGATTTTGATGATTTCAATTTTGTAATTGCGCAGGGTCTCTACGATTCTGTTCTTGTTTTCCTCCAGTTCCTCCTGGGTGACCTTGGGATTTCCGGAAGAGTGTTCTTCGAGCAGGTCGAGGGGTGGATACTGGTAGTTGGACAGGTCGAGGGTCGGGTCGTATTCCTCCATTGGAAGGTTTCGGTCGACTGTTTCTTCCGCTTCCCGGTTGTTTATGGTCAGCGAAATGTCGTCGTCTTCCGCTTCGGGCTCCTCCGGTTCGGCGTCCGCATCGATGCCGGTACCCCTGGTTTCAAGTTCGGTCGGAGCTTTCGGCAGATTGGCAAAACCGTGTTCGTCCGCATCCTCCTCCTTTGTTGGTGTTACTTCGACAGACAAGTATTCCGGAGCGTCCGGCAGGTCGTTTTCATATTCCTCTTGTTCTTCGTTTTCCGTCTCCTGTGTCGGGTAGAGGGGATCATAATCGGGGAATTCGGTGGCGAGGTCGTCACCGGGCAAGTCGCTCAGGTCGTTATCCGGGGTGCCGGAGGACCATTCTTCCGGTTGCGCCGGAGAAGGTTCGCCAGGGACCTGTCCGGCAGCCCGTTTGGACAATAGTGCCGCCAGGGCTTTCTCCCTGCGTTTCCGGATGTATTCCTTGATATAGTTGACGCAACGGTAAAAGGTGCGCTCGAATCCAAAAAACAAGATGATGACGAAAGTCAGAATCAGGAACAGGATGGTACCCACTCTGCCGACTAAGGCGTTGAGCCACAGGCTGACGAAATAGCCGTGACCGCCTCCCGGGAACAGGTAGCCCGTGCCTACTTCAAACCAGTGGGAAACGGATTCCGTGATGAAGCCCAGCAGCAGGGAAAGCCAAAGGACAATCAGTATGCCGATGAACATTTTTCTGCCGAAATGCCGGATTCGGGCTCCAGCCAGCCGGAGACTGCACACCAGCAGCAGGTAGCAGAAGATGAAAGAGGGGAGACCGAACCAGTGGTTGATGAGCTGGTTTGAAATCAATGCCCCTATTTTGCCGGCAGGGTTTGCCGCGGTGATTTGCGGATTGCTTATGATTGTGCGGGTGTTGCTGTCCACCAGGCTCTGGTCGATGCCTCCCGAAAAGAAAAAGCCGACCATGGAAAACAGGATGAAAAAAGACACCAATGCCAGTGCAACTCCCAGAATGATGCGCGTGCGCTGCTCTTTTAAGAAGTCGGGAATCAGCGATACTGGTTTCTCCCTGTCCTTGGCGGGGGCAGGTTTCCGTTTTATGGTTTTATTCATATTCTTCGATTTTGGGTAGACAAAGGTACTATAAAAAATGGAATACGGAAAAATATAGTGATTGGGGTATATGTATAGATAGGTGGTGCCGTATTACTTCCAAAGTGGCTCGTTTTCCCAGTCGGTTGGAAATCCCATTGCGACAACATCGACATTAGGATAAGCTTGCAGTAATGATTTTAATTGCTGTTTGAAATCATTATTAGGATGAATATGATTCAGAAGATAGGCAAGACAACAAAGCTGGGCATATAATTTCGCCCGTTCTATATCTGAATGACCAATCCACATTCCGTTAAGTTTCAGAGGCATTTGTGGTTTTAGTGGAAACTTTCGATTCCAGATACGGGAATGGTGTGCAATGCAATTCCGCAAAACTGCAATACATTTAATCCAGCTCTCCAAATATAAATGCTGGGGCAGATTAAATTCTCGTGCTATGACTTTCTTCACATGCTTATCAGCGAAATTCTCAAACAATTTGGAAAGGGTTCCAAAGGACACTACCTCCAAAGTTTTCCATACAGGTGGGAATTTCGGTAGTGTATATTTTGCAAAATGTTCACTTATGAAATCTTCTCTTGATCTTTTCAGTTCTTTATCAATATGAGATAAATTCTCATTAAACAACATCTGATTATCTGATAAATGCTCGTCCATAAACCAAAACGCACCATATTTCATAGACAAGTGGTGTATGACTTTGGAACGCAAGGCTATCTCAACGCTTTGAACTACGCTAAACAATAATACTCTGAGCTGTTTGTCAAAATAATACAAATCAACGGAATTTTGAAATAAGCTACCGGACTTAAATAGATGTGAAACTTTATCTGCCTCCATCGGGCGCATATAGTTTGCCAAACGGAAGTAACCTATGATTTTTAATTGGCGCAGTGCTTCATTCTCATTCCTAACCATTAGTCCCCTATCTTTCAGCATTTGAAGAATCTGGAGAAAATCCAATGGTTGTTTTGTATAATCCATAAGTATATAAAAAGTAAAAGTTCCGCCCTGGTACGCATTAGGAAGAGGCGTGGCGGAATTTGTTAATGCCAAGATAGTGCTTTTATTTCAACTCTGCAAGTTTTTCAGAAGAAATTTTTGAATGAAAATAAAGTTTGCTTTATTGGTATAGGAATCGTTTGATGCTTCGTTTCGGAGTTTTTTCAAATTCTTCGTTGTAAAGTTTGTAGCTGCTTACCTGGCTGTATGCCGCCAACTGGCTGTTCAGCGTTTTCAGGTTTTCATCCATGATGGCTGCCAGTTGCTCGTCTGTCAGTTTTTCCGCATTTGCCGCGTCGAAGTCGGGATAAATCAGTGCGACGAGCTTGCCTGCCTTTTCGATGACGATGGATTCACAGACGTAGGGCATGTTGTTTAATTTGTCTTCGATTTCTTCCGGGTAGATGTTTTGACCGTTTGCACTGAGAATCATGTTCTTGCATCTGCCTCGGATGAAAAGGTAGCCGTCGGCGTCGATGACGCCCATGTCTCCGGTGTGCAGCCAGCCGTCTTTGTCGAGTGCTTCCCGGGTGGCTTCCGGATTCTTGAAGTAGCCGGACATGACGCAGTCGCCTTTTGCCAGGATTTCACCTGCCGTATGTTGCTGGTCGTCCGAGAGGATGCGCAGTTCCACCCGTTCTAAGGCTTTCCCGCACGAACCCGGCTAGAAAGTCTCCCAGCCGTCGTAGCTGAGCAACGGTCCGCACTCCGTCATGCCGTAACCGACGGTGTACGGGAAGCGGATGGAGTGCAGGTAGGTTTCCACCTCTTTGTTCAGTGCGGCGCCTCCGATAATCAACTCCTTGAATTTGCCTCCGAATGCGTCGACCACTTTCTGGCGAATGTTTTCCTTTATTTTGTCGTTGATGACCGGAATGTTCATCAATATTTTCATGTGGGGTTTCTCGATGGCGGGAAATACTTTT
>CAYNXE010000022.1:15988-17841 GCA_964400995.1 uncultured Odoribacter sp. | reverse complement strand
AATACTTCTCTTGGAAAGAGAATCATGTAATGAAATAGAGGTCATGACAGAGGAGGTTTGCAAATGAAACCTCCTTTGGCGTGGCGTCAATGGTGTGTTTTTAGTGATGTGTTATAAACAAATAAATTCAAGTAATGAGAAAATTTCGACTAATCATGAGGCTATGGATATTCTTTAGCCTGTTTTTTGTGCTAAATACACAGGGAGTCCTGGGTGAGGTGCAAGGCGAAAAAACAAGAACCTCGTCCATTGTCGGCGAACCGCAGGTTCCGCAGATGAAAAAGGTGAGGGGCAAGGTGCTGGATGCCAAAACGAACGAACCGCTGATTGGGGTTACCGTTGCCATTCGGGGCAAGAACTTGCCGGTCATGGGAAGTGCCACTGACGTGAACGGGCAATTCTCCATCGACGTGCCGGAAATGGTCACGGAGCTGTTTTTCAGTTTTATCGGTTACAAGTCGCAGAGCCTGCCGGTAGACGTTCAGCATGAAATGATCGTCCGCTTGGAGGAAGAAGCCGTTTCCATGGAGGAGGTTGTGGTGACCGGTTATCAGAAAGTGGACAAACGGCGTTCCACCAGTGCCATTACGACGGTCAAGGCGGCGGACGTGCTGGTGCCGGGTATGACCAGCATTGACCAGGCATTGGAAGGACGGATTCCCGAATTGATGTTTCTCGCCAATTCCGGTGAAGTGGGAGCTACGGCACGAATCCGCGTCCGGGGTACTTCCACGCTTATCGGCAACCGGGAACCGCTTTGGGTATTGGACGGATTTGTCATGCGCGACCCCGTAGCCGTGGATGTCAATGACCTGAACAATCCCGATTACATCAATATTGTGGGAAATGCCATCGCAGGGATCAACCCGCAGGACATTGAGCGTATCGACGTCCTAAAAGACGCTTCGGCTACCGCTTTGTACGGAACGAAGGCTGCCAACGGCGTCATCGTGGTGACCACCAAAAAAGGTTCTATCGGTCCGGCTCGCTTTTCCTACAACCATTCCTCCAAACTGACCCGCCGTCCCCGTTACACGGACAGGAGCATCAACCTGATGAATTCCCGGGAGCGCGTGCAGTTCGGAAAAGAGTTGAGCGACCTGCACTACCAGTTCCCCGACAATATGCCGGACGTGGGCTACGAAGGGGCGTTACACCGTTATTATACGGGACTGACCGATTATGCGCAGTTTACCAATGAAGTGCTGTGGTACGAGCGTGTGAATACCGACTGGTTCGACGTGCTGACACAGGACAGCTATTCCCACGACCATACCTTCGGGGTATCCGGCGGTACGGACAATATGCGTTACTATGTGTCTTTGGGAGCCGACCTGGAAGACGGTGTTTCCCGGACCACTTCCACGGAACGCTATACGGCAATGGTGAACCTGGACATGAACTTTTCGCCCAAATTGCGTGCCAATTTCTCATTGAGCGGAAACGTACAGCATAAAAACCACCTGATGTCGGAAATCGATGCGATGGATTATGCCTACAATACTTCCCGCGCCATTCCGGCATACAATGAAGACGGTTCGCTGTATTATTACGGTTTGGTTGGCTATAACGGTATGAATGATTCTTACAACCAGTTCCGTTACAATATCCTCAACGAAATCCAAAACAGTTCCAACACTTACCGGGGAAATTCGCTGAACAGTTATCTGACGGTGCGTTACAACATCTTGGACGACCTGGAGGTGTCCGTGTCGGGAAATTATTCGCGCAGTATGACCTTGCAGGAAAAATGGTGGGGAGAAAAGAGCCACTATGTTGCCCGACTGAAAAATGCCGAAAACGAGGAGGTCGGATTGACCGGTGACCCGGGCAAGTGTCTTTTGCCTTATGGC
>CAYNXE010000022.1:0-15978 GCA_964400995.1 uncultured Odoribacter sp. | reverse complement strand
TTGAAAACCGATTTGTCGGAATCGGACGCTTTCACTTTCCGGACGCAGGTGGATTACCAGAAGATGTTCGGTGAGGAGAACCAGCACCTCATCGGGGCGATGGGCGGATTCGAGCTGAACGGCAATACTTCCCGCACCATCGGTGATGAAAACCGGGGATTCGTCAAGGAGCGCGGATTGCAGTTCATTGACGGGGTGGATTTGGATGCTTATCCTCATTACCGGAGCTGGCTCAATCAGAAACACCGCACTTTGGGGCACAACATCACCCGGGAAATATCCGGTTACCTGACGCTGAGTTATAGCTACAAGGATTATTTCACCTTGAACGCCAACGGCCGTTTCGATGCTTCCAATAAGTTCGGAGACCGGAGCAACGAGCGTTTCCTGCCTATCTGGTCGGTATCGGGCATGTGGAACATCAAGAGTACCCTGCTGAAATACACGGAGGTCATATCGGACATCCGTTTGCGGACCTCCTACGGTACGCAGGGAAACATGCTGGATACGCAAAGTCCCAACCTGATTCTCAAACAAGGCGTGTTGGAACCCTGGTACAATGAGAACACGTCTACCGTTGCCCGTTATCCGAATCCCAACCTCAAATGGGAGGAAACCCGGCAGTTCAACGTGGAACTGGACCTTGCTTTTTTCAACAACCGGTTGACGGCGAACGGAAGTCTTTATTTCAAGAAAACGACCGACTGTTTTACCAATGTCAAAGTGTCTTCTGTCAACGGTTTGCCGGGCAATGAGTACGTCATGAACGGCGGAGATTTGAAGAACAACGGTTATTCGATTTCGCTTATGGGTATACCGGTGAAGACCCAGGATTGGCAATGGAGCCTTTCCACTTATTTCTCCGGTAACCTGAACAAAGTGCGTTCGGAGAGCGTCGAGAAATATACGATTGATGACTACCTCAGCGGTACGGCACTGGTCGACGGCGAAGCCATCAGTTCTTTCTACTCTTATCGCTTCCTGGGTCTGGACCCTGCCAACGGCGTACCGGTGTTCGATGATTTTGCCGACCGCCAGCATCTGCTGGAGGGCAAGAACATGGAAGAGACCGTGAAACTGGTCATGGAGAAAAGCGGTCAGCGCGACCCGATTTTTACGGGTAGCTTCGCTACGTCGGTGACGTACAAAAGTTTCTCGGTAGCAATGAACATGTCTTACAGCTTGGGCTCAAAGGTGCGGTTGTTCTCCCTGTACTCGCCGATATTGAGCGGTGTCCGTTCGGACAACAATGTGCGCAAGGAATTTGTGAACCGGTGGATGTCACCCGGTGATGAAGCCTATACGGATGTTCCGGTCATCTTGTCGCCTTCCGATCCCGATTATATGAGGTATCGTTATCATTATTCAACCGATCAGATTACGGCGAAGGTTCAGCCGTTTGCCAACAGCGTCTGGGACATGTATGATAAATCGGACAAGCGGGTGGTAAGTGGCAATTATCTGAAATGTTCATCGTTCTCGTTGCGCTACTCCCTGAAATCCGAATGGTTGCGCCACACGCCTTTTTCCAACGTGCAGTTGAGTCTCAACAGCATGAACATGTTTACGATTTCTGCGAAAGCGTTGAAAGGACAAGACCCCTCGCAGGCGGGTTTTGCCAAACCGAATTTGTCGCTGAGACCTTCTTACACTTTCCAAATGAATGTTACCTTTTAAATCGAGAGACGAATGAAAAACTTGTTATTTATATTGATTCTTGCGCTATTAGCGGGGAGTTGCGGCTTCCTGGACGAATATTCCCAGGATTTGGTCGTGGCGAAATCCGTGTCGGATTTCGATGAGGTACTGTTGGGCGATGTGTATATGCTCAGCAAGGAAAACATTACCCAGTTGGCAAACGGAGACTGCGGCTGGTGGCTGCACATCCTGGACGACGATGTGAATGCACCGATGATGGAAATAGCTCGTCGTCCGGAGGCAAGAGGATACATGTGTGGCTCTTATTACGGTTATTACACCTGGCAGAGGGAAGTGGGGCGCACCTATGACGGGACCAGCGTGAACGAAGACAACCAGCTATGGAGTGATTTCTACAAACGCATAAACATCTGCAACATCATCCTGGATGAAATCGACAACATCGAGATTCCGGAATCCGATGAGGCGGCTGCGCTTCGGGTCAAGGGAGAAGCGCATTTCCTTCGGGCTTATTACTATTTTTACCTGGTGAACATTTATGCGGACGCCTACCAGCCGTCGACGGCGGCACAGACGTTAGGCGTTCCCTACAAGCTCACGTCTTACGTGGAGCACGATAAGGACAAGGATACGCAGTTCGAGCGTACGCCTGTCGGAGAGGTCTATGCCGGTATCGTATCGGATTTGCAGAAATCGGTTGATTACCTGACCCAAAGCCCGCAGACGCATTCTTACTATCGGGTGTCCAAGGAAGCGGCGCAATTGTTTTTAAGCCGGGTTTATCTGTTTATGCAGGATTGGCAAAATGCCGCCCGGACAGCGGAAGCCGTGTTGGAAACGAAATCGACGCTGAAGAATTATTCGGGCATAGGCGAAGACGGTAATGCCATCGTTAAAGATAATCCCGAAGTCTTGTTCTCGCAAGGTTCGCTGAATGTGCAAAATTGTTTCACCGGTCAAGGTGGAGATTTCTGTATCTCTTCGGAACTATACGAAATGTATGGTGATGACGACTATCGGAAAGCCTTGTTTTTCACCCAAACGGGCGACGTGGTTTCCTTGAACCGGAAATACCGGCAGGAATTGCACCAGTCTTATGTTTCCGACCTTTATCTTTTGCGGACTTCGGAGGCTTACTTGAATGCGGCTGAGGCCCGTGCCATGTTGGGAGACAATGAAGCCGCTTCCGAATGGCTGAGTCGTTTCCGGTCTTATCGCATCGATGAATGGCAAAAAGTGGTGTACGACCCGGTTGCCGTTATTGACGAGGTGCGTGATGAGCGGAGAAAGGAATTTTGCATAGAGGGTCATCGCTGGTTCGACCTGAAACGTTATGCCGTTTGTAGCCAGGCACCGATGCAAAAGGAAATCGAGCATGTGTTTGTGCTTTACACGGACAACAAAGCCATGTTCGAACAGGCGGAAGTTTATCGTTTGGAGAAAAATGATCCGGCTTATACGTTTGCCATTCCCCGTTCCGTGTTGGAATTTGATACGGGAATGCCGAACAACGACCGTCCTGCCAGAAACTATGTTTCACTTCGTCATTTAGTTGTTGAGTCTGACCCGAAAAATTGACCGATATGAAGAAATATTTTATTTTGCTATGTTTGGGCATTTGTTGCCTGTGGGGCTGCAAACAGGAGGATGAACTGGATTCCACCATTGCCCTGGATAATTTGTTTGCCATTAAAGATGATCCTTCCGACCCGGTGAAACATCGTGTTTACGAAATTTTTGAGAAATACGAGGTGCCGGTATATTTCAACGATACCATCGGCAAGTATTTGTTGAAAACGGATGTTTCGGGACAACCGGTGTACCGTTATGAAGTACTTGACCCGGCATGGAGTTGGAGCAGCTATTCATCGGTAAAATTCTCTTACGGCTATATGACGGATGCGGAGGAACAGATGAAGGCGTTGGAGGTGGTGGAGGAATACCTGGAGACTAACCAGCGTGTCATGTATCCGTTTTGTTTCTTTATAGCCGATTCAATCGTGAAGACCACTGTGGAAAACAATCTTTCTCAAACGGAGGTTGTAAAAGAGGGAGAGTTTTCTATACATTTTCGTACTGTTTTGCTCACTCCTTCAAATAGTCAATCGGCTCAAGAGAAGGCCAAGGACATCAAGCGGACGATGGTACGTTCTAAAATCGGACAATATTCTACGGATTTGGAGTATTTCTATGCGGTTTCGGATGTCAATTGGTATGGGCAAAAGTTTTGGTTTGAATTGGATCCTAGTTTTTCTATGAAAGATGTGGCGCAGTTGGATCCTGATGATGTTCGCAATAATAATAAATCGGAAGAAGAATTGGAAGCGATACGTATTCCATTGAGGGAATCTTGCGGACCGTTTGGTTTTGTTATGGGAGATACGAATTTTACTATGTGTTCTCCTTATGACAAGAAGACAGATCTGGAATGTTTTGTGAAAGTAATGCTGGCAACACCGGACAAGGCTTTCCGTGAACAATGGGGCGCTTACCCGTTGGTGATGGAGAAATATGAGATTTTGTATAAAATCATTACGGAGAAATTAGGCATTGAACTGTAAAATGAATACCATGAAAAAATTTATATTGATATTGTTTGGGGCAGTTCTGTTGTGGAATTGCAAGGAGGACGAAGGAGAGATTGTCGCACCGGAGGGTGTTGTATCTGAATTTACCGATGCGCGCGACTCGAAAGTGTATCGTTGCGTAACCATTGGCGAGCAGACGTGGATGGCTGAAAATTTGGCTTATCGTTTGCCTATGGGATGCGTAGATGGGTGTTTCACTTATTTGGAACGTGTTGTGGATACGGGACGGATTCAACCTACCTTTGCTGATTTCAAGGCGGAAGTTCGACAAGCCATTGCTGAAGGAAAGTATAGTGATGAAAATGCTGCGTATGGAATGACAGTAGCAGAGTTGGTATCGTATACTTTAGAAGATGAGTACTATGTATTATCAATAGACGATTTTTTTTCAGATTTGGCATACTATCTTGCCATTCCTGGGATGCAGTCAGCTTGGGATTTGTCCATTGAACTTCGGGATGGATTGAAGCCGAAAGCCATTGTAAAGGCGGTGGAGACCGGTCTGACTTCTGCTGAAAGCGACAACGGCGATTACAGCCTTGTCAATGGTTTCTTGTACACCTATGAAGCCGCCCAAAAAGTGGTTCCGGAAGGATGGCGTTTGCCGACGGATGAGGATTGGAAAAAATTGGAGGCGTATTTGGGTATGAACGACAAGGAATTAGACGTGTTGGACGAATGGCGGGACGCTGAAATCGGCAGATTGCTCAAGGACGAGCGTACCGGTTTCAACCCGGCCTACGGAGGTGCGAAAGTTTACGGACAATTCAATTCTTTTGGGAGGTATCCGGAACTTTATTACTACATCAATAAGGGTACTAACGCTTATTTTTGGTCTTCCTCCACATTCCAGCAGAACGATTCCACGCAAGTGGCAATCATCCGTTCCCTGTCGCAGTGGGACGACCGGATATTGCGGGGCACGAGCAACCTGCAAGCAGCTTACAGCATCCGTTGCATCAAGGAGTAAGGAGGTAAGGATTGACGAACGGGTATAGTTTGTTTTACCTGTATGAAATAAAAAAAAGGATAGATTATGAAAAGAATGTTGGTTGTTTTGCTGGTTCTGGGTACGATTGTGGCGGGAAAGGCGCAGAGCATGTACGGAGACAAGGCAAAGGCGGATGTGAAGATGAAGTATGTCTACTCGTTTGAGGAGGCGTTGAAAAAGGCGAGGGAGGAACATCGTCCGGTGTTTTTCAATTGTTTTGCCGACTGGGCGATTCCTTGTCATGCCATGAATAAGTTGGTGTTTAGTGACCAGGATTTTGCCGACTGGATGGACAAACGTTTCGTGAATTTCTTTGCGGACGTGACTCAGCCGGAAGGACGTCCGCTGGCTGCCAAATACAATATCCAGTCGCAGGCCCATTATTTGGTGCTGGACGAAACGGGAGAAATCGTGCAGCGGATTCAGGGCGGATACCCCATAGAGGAGTTTAAGGCCATTCTGGAACGGGCGTTGAATCCCAAGACTTCGCAGGCAGGAATGAACGAAAGGTACAAGGCGGGAGAGAGAAGCGTGAAGTTCTTGTCGGCTTATGCGAAAGTGTTGAATATTGCCGGGGAAGACGAGGCGTACAAGAAAGTGGTCGGGGAACTTTTCGGCAAATTGAGCCCTAAGGATTATGCGAAAAAGGAGTATTGGAAATTTTATACCGGTCAGTTGAGCGGACTGGACGACGAGAAGTTTGCCTATCTTGTTGCACACAAGGCGGATTTTGTGAAGTCGAACGGTTTGGAGGCAGTGAACCAGGCAATTTCCAACCTTTATTTCGGCGAACTTTATCCTTACGCTGCCGGCGACAAGGCGCATGACGGCAATAAATTGCTGGATGTTTATTTGGGTCTGCAGAAGGCGCAGCTTCCGGAAACGGAACTCGTTTATGCGCTTTATTACCTTGCCAAGCATCGGGGAGAAGGACAGTTCGACAAGATGATGAATCTGCTTGAAACCCAGTCGTCGACATGGCCCGAACAGATTGCCGGAAATCTGGATTTGAGTTTGACGAAAGTGAAAGAACTGAGCAAGAAGGAGCGGGAGCGGTTGGTGGCTTACCTGAAGGATAAGGCGGAGAAATCCGGAGCAAAGAAGCATTACATGGCGGCAATCGCGGAAATCGAGAATACCGACGGCATTGTGTTTGAGGAATCCTCTTTTGCGGATGCGCTGAAGAAAGCGAAAGAACAAGGAAAACTGCTTTTCATGGATTGCTATACGACGTGGTGCGGTCCTTGCAAAATGATGAGCCTGCAGGTATTTACCCAAAAGAAAGCGGGGGACTATTTCAAGGAACATTTCGTGTCTTTGAAAGTGGACATGGAAAAGGGAGAAGGACCGGAACTGGGGAAAAAATACGGCGTGGAAGCCTTCCCGACAATGTTCGTGCTGGATGCGGAAGGACAGGTCATCGGAAAATTGGTCGGAGCCCGCAATGTGGACACATTCATGACGGAAATCAAAAATTTCGTGGAGAAATAAGAGAATGTGCCTGATAAAAAAGACTTCCGTACCAGCCGGTATGGAAGTCTTTTTTATTCCCGGAGCATCCGGTTACAGAATCAGTTTGTATCCTTTGCCGTGTACGTTGATGATTTCCACGGCAGGGTCTTTCTTCAGGTGCTTGCGCAATTTGGTGATGTAAACGTCCATACTTCTTGCGTTGAAGTAATTGTCGTCCGCCCAGATGTTTTTCAGGGCATAATTTCTTTCCAATACTTTGTTTACGTTCAAACACAACAGTTTCAGCAATTCGGACTCCTTGGTGGTCAGTTTCTGTTCCGTTTCTCCGTCGAACAAGGTCTGTTTTTTGGAATTGAAAGTCAGTTTGCCGATTTTGAAAATCTCTTGCTCGTCTTCGGGTTTCAGACCGGTAGAGCGGCGCAGCACGGCTTCGATTCTCAGCAACAGTTCCTCCATGCTGAACGGTTTGCTCATGTAGTCGTCGGCTCCCAATTTGAATCCTTCCAGAACATCCTCTTTCATATTCTTGGCAGTCAGGAAGATGATTGGAATCTCGCTGTTGATTTGCCGTACTTCCTTGGCCAAGGTGAAACCGTCTTTTTTCGGCATCATCACGTCAAAGATACAAATGTCAAAAGGTTGGTTCAGGAATGCCTCGTAAGCGACTTCCCCGTCCTCGCACAAAGTCGTATCGAATCCTTTTGCTCTCAGGTATTCTTTCAAAAGCATGCCCAGGTTCGTATCGTCTTCTGCCAGTAAAATTTTTATTTTCTCGTCCATAACTATTTAGTTTTAAATAAATTCTTTGAAAAATATACGCTTTTAGAAAAATAAAGTTCTCTTTACTTTTTGTTTTTTTTCAGTCAGGGGCAAAATAATGTCGAAACGGCTCCCTTTTCCTTCCGCGCTTTCCACCTCGATTCGTCCACCGTGCGCCTCGACAATTGTTTTCACATAGGAAAGTCCCAGGCCGAATCCTTTCACGTCGTGCAGATTCCCGGTAGACACCCTGTAAAAACGTTCAAAAATCAACTTTTGTTCTTTTGCTGCAATTCCAATGCCATTGTCTATCACACTGATGATTATTTCATTCCCTTTGTTCCGGGTATAAACGTTGACCTCCGGCACTTTGACGCAATACTTGATGGCATTGTCCAGCAAATTGGAAATAACGTTGGTGATGTGCACTTCATCCGCATACACTTCGTCGTTGTCCGCCTCCAGGTAACAGGACAATTGTCCTCCCTTGTCTTCCACCCGCAGGCTGAATTTGCCGACCAGGTTTTCCACCACCTCGTTCAGATTCACGTTCTTTAATTTCAGCTTCATCCGGGTTTCGGTGAACAAGGCAGTCTGCAATACTTTTTCTACCTGAAAGGTCAGTCGTTTGCTCTCGTCCCGGATAATGCCGGCGATGTGGTCTATCGTGCTCGGCGAGTTGTTGACAGCCCCGTCTTTCAGCATTTGCGCGGCAAGGGAAATCGTGGCTATCGGCGTTTTGAACTCGTGCGTCATGTTGTTGATGAAATCGTTCTTGATGACGGAAAGCCTTTTCTGCCGGATGATGACGGTGATGCAGAAACTGAAACAGATGACCAGCAGGATGGTGATGATCAAACTGGGCAACAGGAGAAAGACGGAAGAAAGCAAGTCGTGCGCCTGTTCCGGGAAAATCAATATCAGGCTGGCGACGCTCTGCGTCTCTCCGAAGTACATTTTGCGGTTGTAGACGTATTCGGAACTGCGGTAAAGGAAATTCTGGGACATCAGCGTGAATTTGCCTTTCTCTTTTACGGCAAACTCGAATCGTGCCGTGATGCCGTTGTTGGTCAGCCGCTCGGTCAGCACCTGTTGCAGATTGATGCCGCTGATTCGTTCCTCCAGCGTCTTTTCGGGCGCATTGGAGACAATCATCAGGTCGTAGTCTTTTCCCAGACTGTTTTTCAATTCCTGCCGGGATTTCTCAATTGAATTTTGCAGGCTTTGGTTGCCCGTCTTGCCGAACAGGGCGCTTGCCTCTTTGCTTTTGGTATCGTATCCCACCGGACTGCCGGAGTAGTCCCTCACGATGTTTACTTTTTCCGTGCCGTGCAATCCCGGCTTGATGTCCAGCCCCAGCGGCTTTCCCTGAATCGGTCCGCTCTTGCCCGACCGCTTGGGGGGGACAGCCGATTTTTCCCGGTTGCTTTGCTGTCTGTCCTTCTCTTCCAAAACAGAAATCGTCTCATTCATGGATTTGTTGACCAGATAGTCGAATTGCGCTTTCTTCAACTTGAAAGCGGTTCGGAAATAACTGGCCTGTGTGAATATCAATCCCAACAAGGCAACTCCCATCACCACACCTAAAATGACAATCTGTTTTTTTCTCATACCCTACAAATTTAACATTTCGATTTTAACACTTCACGCTCTTCACACACTTTAACCTATGGAGTGACTTTATAACAATCCGTTTTTTTAACACTTCCCTCGGTTAGTCGTGTATTTGTAAAAATGCAACTGCTCCGGACCTGTAAAATAAATGTTAAAACAATTTCTCCCGACTTTTCGATGCTGTCCCGGGTTTCAAAACAAACTCATCTGTTCGCCTTCCGGACGTTGTCTTTCTTTTCCCAAATGCTTGTACGCCAGTTCTGTGACCTCCCTGCCCCGGGGTGTCCGTTTGATAAAGCCTTCTTTGATCAGGAACGGTTCGTAGACCTCTTCCAAAGTTCCGGCATCCTCTCCCACGGCAGTCGCAATCGTCGTCAGTCCGACGGGACCGCCTTTGAATTTTTCTATGATGGTCAATAGTATCTTGTTGTCCATTTCGTCCAGTCCGTATTTGTCGATGTTCAGGGCTTCCAGCGCATAACGGGTGATTTCGTGGTCGATGTTTCCGTTGCCCTTCACCATAGCGAAATCCCGCACCCGGCGCAAAAGGGCGTTGGCGATACGAGGAGTGCCCCGGCTGCGGGAGGCAATCTCTTTGGCTGCCTGGCTCGTGATGCCGATGTTCAGTATGGCGGCGGAACGGTTGATGATTCCCGACAGAATATCGACATCGTAATATTCCAGGTGGCAGTTGATGCCGAACCGGGCGCGCAGGGGTGCCGTCAGCAATCCGCTCCGGGTTGTCGCTCCGATTAACGTGAACGGATTGATTTGAATCTGTACCGACCGGGCGGCAGGCCCCTTGTCTATCATAATGTCTATCCGGTAGTCCTCCATTGCCGAGTACAGGTATTCCTCCACCACCGGACTCAGACGATGAATCTCGTCGATAAACAGGACGTCGTTCTCCTCCAGGTTCGTCAATAAGCCGGCAAGGTCGCCCGGTTTGTCCAGCACCGGACCGGAGGTGATTTTAATCCCTACGCCCAGTTCGTTCGCTATGATCGTGGACAGGGTGGTCTTCCCCTGTCCCGGAGGACCGTGCAGAATGACGTGATCCAGGGATTCGCCCCGCATCCTGGCTGCCTGTACGAATATCTCCAGATTTTCGACAATCTTTTTTTGTCCCTGAAAGTCGCCGAAATTCAGCGGTCTTAACGCCCGCTCGAATTCTTTGTCCGATTCCTTCAACGTGTTGCTATCCCGAATATCAAATTCACTCATACCTGCCGATTTGAAATTAATGAAGCCCTGTTTATGGCATACACCTGTCTGTCGCAAATGACTCGTCACCCATAAACGCCGCTTTTATTCCTGCTCAAAAGTAGAAAAACAAAATCTGAACTCAAAATGCCCGGACGGAAAGACGCAAAGATTAACTTGCCGTCCGTTTTCTTTTTAATTTTTTCCTAACAAACGGTAAATGTCTTCCTCGATTTTCCGGATAGGCAGGTAGGCTCCGTAGCGGATGTTTTGCCGCAATTGGACATCCAAGTTGTTGCGGCTGCGGTACAGCTCGCAAATCATTTCACGGGTCACTGCCCGGTTCCTTTTCGCGGTACGCAGAATGGCCTTGCACACTTCTTTGCAGACCAGGGATACCATATCGTATAAGTTGTGTCCCCGGACGAACAGATAGACGTTGTCCGGCGTTACGCCCAGTTTCAGGTATCTTTGTTTCACCGTTTCCAAATCGGCATTCGGATAATTTTGCCGGAGATGCTGTATTTTCCATTCCACCCGGTGGCGCAATTCTTCCAACGCCTTTTCCGCATTGTCGCACGCCAGGGGATGCGTCTTGGAGTTCGTCAAACCGATATAGGAATCGAAATCGTATTGGCTGAAACGTGACGGTTCGGCGTTCTGGAAATACAAATGCCAGATGAACAATTCATAAAGGATGTTGGAGAATCGCTTCAAGAAAGTGTGAAAGTCGAACACCGTATTCTCCAGATGCGTCACCCGGCAGCATACGTCGTGCAGTCCGTCAGCAAAACAGTGGTGATTTTCAAATGAATACGTGTAGGTCTGCAATACAAAATGCCGGACATCCATTCGCGGTTCACGAAGCAGATAGCGGTAATCGCTGTCGATGCAGATAAAAAAGTCCGGGCTCAAAAAAGGGAAATATTTCAGGCACTGGGTTACTCCGGAAGTTTCCCGTCCGTATTCGTTGCGGGAGCCGGAAATAAAATGAAATCGGTCGTTCGGGCGGAAGTGTTTCAATAGCTGTTTCCAAAATGCGACGTCGTCTTTGTTTTCCACGTGAACGGCCGCCCGGCAGCGCAGCATTTTCGCATCCAGGGCGAAACGTCGCGCCGCTCCGGAAAAATGGATTTTCCTGTCTACACCGTTTTTATTTTCACGCACCAACATAAATGAAACAATCCGTTTCCTATTCGTATCTTGTCTACACCGCCGGGGTTTCCCCTATTCTTTGTTTTTCAGGCTAATCAGGTCCTCCACGAACACCAGCTTGTTGCCCCACCCGTCCCCGAAAAGGCTTGGAGAATGCGTGGAGGTGATGATCTGGCAATTCGGATTCAGCCGGCGAATCTCTTCAAACAATTTGTATTGCCATTCGATGTGCAGGGAGATTTCCGGTTCGTCCATCAGCAGGATATAAGGCTGCTCTTCCATCAGGAATACGCGCATCAGAATCAACAGCAATTGTTTTTCGCCGGAGGACAATTTATATAAAGGAATGACCTCCCCGTCGTCTATGAATATGAGGTGATTGGTGTGCGGGTCTATCTGAATCGTTTTCTGGGTCTTGGCGAATAGCCGGTTCACCGTTTCAAAAAGAGCCCGTATTCGCCGGTTGATGTTGTCTGCTTCCTCTGGAAAATTCGTTGCTTTCAGCCGGTAGTCGGAGAAAGAGGGAGCCGGTCCTCCGATGTCGTACACGATGTCGTGCAGTTCGTTGTATAACTGGCTGTATTCCTTGCCTGCCTTGGGCTTGTCCCGGAAAGGCACGTCGAACGTGCTTATCTTTTGATACCTGATGTCGCCTCGGGCGGTTTTCAACGCCGCTGCATTCATTCCGGGGACAAACTCCACGGTTCGTCCGTCAATGGTGATGCCCGCTTCCACGCCGAACGTTTTCAGACGTTTCACATCGGCGGTCAGCATGGCATCCATGATGTTGAACAACGTGGTCTTGCCGCTGCCGTTGATGCCTATCAGGATGTTCACATCCGGATTCAGATTTTTCCATGAAAAATCGTATTTGCACCACAGATTCCGAATCTCAATACATTGTATCATAGTTTCAAACAAAAGGTCCGATGAAGGTAGAGCCGCTTCAACTCTCTGAACAAAGATAGGAAAGTAAAACTGAAAAACAAATGATAAACCGAATAACCGAATCGGAAAAACGGTAATTTTGCGTCACGGACATTTTTAATACAAGTATTGATATGAAAGGATTATATACCATTTTGTTGTTGGTTTGTTCCAACGTTTTTATGACTTTTGCGTGGTACGGTCATTTGAAATTGCAGGAAGCGAAAATCACTACCCACTGGCCTTTGATCGGGGTTATTCTGTTCTCCTGGGGCATCGCTTTCTTTGAATATTCGCTTCAGATTCCGGGCAACCGAATTGGTTTTCAAGGCAACGGCGGACCGTTTTCGCTGGTCCAGTTGAAAGTCATCCAGGAGGTCATTACCCTGATTATCTTTGCCGTCTTCACCTTGATTTTTTTCCAGGGAGAAACATTGAAATGGAATCATCTGGCGGCATCGGTCTGCCTGATCATGGCGGTTTATTTTGTGTTTATGAAGTAGGACTTTTTCAGGCGACATTCCTAAAGAAAGATTTATCGAGCCATACGGATTTGATTGTATTCTATTCTATTGAATCAAAACTCCTTAATGTTTCACCCAAGTTTTGAGCAATAGTTCGGATTTATTGATTTCGCTGATAAACTCTTTGTAATGATTTATGCCTTGAGGAATGGGGTATTTGAAGATTTGCACTTTCGCTGCATTTTCCTCTCCATAACCCAACAAATCATAATGCTTTTCTTCAAAAGCGCAATCAGTCGGTTGAATGAAGATACCACGTTTCCCCTTTAGCCGATATAAGTAGGTTATCATCTGATTGATGTCATCACGCGTATCAACGACTCTTTTGTATTTTGCATCAATTATCATGCCGTCGTTCTGCCTATAATAGTCAGGGTAACGATGTAATCTGCCTCCCTTAGCCAAATAGATACGACCTGTACCCTTTTTATTGTTAGGGTGCAGGAAGCCCTGTTTCATCAAAATAGTGCCCAGATATTCCTCCCAAAGATAGGAGACATCAAATAACACGCCATGTATTTTCTCTGCTTTGTCTCCATATTTTATCCGCTCGTGCCTTAATATTCGTAGACATAATTTTTGTAGAGGCCTATACCGAGAATAATAAGGATGGTTGACAATCCTTAGGTTACGATTGATAATCCTTTCCCGCTCCCTATTGCTGTATTTAGGAGTAGCGGACACGATGCTGGAAATATTTGATCGCATTTCTGCATCCTTTTCCAACATATTCCTTCCTAACTTGGTTTTACCAATGTATTCAATGGTATGGCGTATTAGTTCTGTTACATGATTGTCGTAACTGAATTCCCGAGTATGATAAGCAACCTTACCCTGAAAAGGCATATTTGATTTGAGATGTCTATTTATGCCAATGGCTCCTTTTATATTCCCGTCATTATACTCATTTCGTCGATATGCTTTATATAATCCCTGTGCTAATGCCTCGTTTAGCAGTTTGGGGAAAAGATAAATCAAAAAATCAAATACCGCCCCGTCACGGATACCATGTTGTAAATCTACTACATTGATACCCAATTCTTTGTTGAGCATATAATGTAAAAAGAAGTCTTCAGCGTCATCTTTGGAGAAACGGGAATGTATAGAAAGTGATAAACCGTTGGTACCTATAAAGCCGGCGATGTTGCCCGTCTCTAAAATGGCTTTCTTGCATTCATCCCCGCTCTGTGTGGTTTGTAATGAAAGAAGGATTTGCTTGTCTGTCTCGTCTTCACACTCAAAAAGGGAATGAGGATAGATGAACACCCGATTCCCATGTTCATCCAATAACTCAGCTATTTTGCGGTTGGCAATGTTTTGAAGCTTAAGGAATTCTTCCATATTACTGGATGTTGAAAAATACTTTGAGCTATCTTTCAATATCATCGGCGTCTATGTTGTAATATGCGTTCTCTAATTTTTTCAAATTTTCCATGGCCTCCGGCGTGCCCCGCAAATATTCAAACAGCACACCCTTCAAGTGATTATTCCATAAATACCGATATGCTTCTTCCTTATTGGAATGGTCGTCGTTTAAATATATGGATAGCTTGCTGAAATATGCACCGCCGATGTGATAAGCTGTGCTCAAACCTTCTATTCCATGATGAACGGTCTCATCCCATATAGCCCTGTTCAGGTGTTGCATGGTTGCAACCACTTCATCTTTCATCTCTTTCAGACTGTCAAGCATTCCGGTATTTTCATCTGCTTTTACCTCTTCCCAGGCGAAACGACGTCGCATGGCAAAGTCCATGCTTTCAACACTTCTGTCAATATCATTCATGGTACCAATGATGTAGACATTTTTCGGGACATAGAAACCTTCATAAAAAGGATCCGACTGGTCAGTAATCAGGTTCTGATACTGAGTCTTTACCCTTAAATCTTTTGCGCCTCGATAACCGGGATCAATACTAAAGAATAATTCCCCGAAGATTTTAGACAATTCTCCCCGATTGATTTCGTCTATTATAAATACATACGGAGTGTTAGCTGAGCGATCTATGGATGGAAGGTTTTTTTCAATGTATCGTGCGATACAATGTGGATATGTTTTCTGAGCTATTCGTTGCCCCTTTTCTATGGCCTCGATGATGTCCTTGTCAGTCGCTGATTGTTGCGAGCCTGTTGAAATAGAAACAGTAACGCCTCCATCATTGCGCACTGAAACTTTAAACGGAGTCTTGCCTTTTGTGTCTACATAATCTATGGCCAAAGAGTTTTGAGCCTCCATGACGTGTTTCTTGAAGAGTTTCAGTTTGTTTTGAGGAGAAACAGCATTTGAACTCATTGCACGAATACAAAAATCCTTGAATACACCGTTTTTCCTTTCAAATCCGATGTTCCCATCATTGCCTGACTTTGTCGGACGTAAACCCTCTACAAAATCAGTATAATCATAGGAAGGATGAAACTGCACAAATTCGTATTCGGCTTTCATCGCTTTTGCTATGGCCCTTGCCAGATATGTCTTTCCTGTACCAGGAGCACCGGTTAATATGATGTTTTTATTAGCCTCTAATAAGGCGATGTATTTTTTATATTTATCCGCAGCTCCCATATTTTCATGATTGATGTTGTCCATGTGTCACAATAAAGGGTTTGATAGAAGTGCCGGATGATGCTCTTGTGGTCGGGTTGGATGATGTGCTGGTTCTGTTCGGGAAATTCAGCCGCTTCCGGGGCGCTTGCCCGCGACTGAAAAGGCTTTACAAGGTTTCTATTTCCTGTTCCGGAAGTCCCGTGACCTGGGCGATAAAAGCCGAATCGCTTCCCAGTGTCTTCATCCTGCGGGCGATTTTGAGTTTTTCATTCTTTTCTCCTTCCAGCTTCCCTTTCAACAGACCTTCCTGATGTCCTTCCAACCTTCCTTTGCTCTCCGCACTTATTCGTATCGTTTTTTCCACTCTGATGGCATCCCAGAAATCCTCGTATCCTTGCAACTGTGCCGGGGTAAAGGCAGACTCTTCGAGGATGGACACGGCTTTCCGGATGTTCGGGTTTTCCATTAGTTCGAGCGGAATCTCACGCGTATGCTCGTCGATTTCCGTCAGATAGCGCAACCACAGCACCTGCATTTTCT
>CAYNXE010000021.1:3088-18340 GCA_964400995.1 uncultured Odoribacter sp. | reverse complement strand
CGAAGATAGGTACAAAAAATGGTCTGTGCAAATGTTTTGTTGTTTTTTTTTCAAATTGGATGATTTTTTGTAGAAGATATAACAAAGCGAGCGGTTTCATGATTTTATTATTATTTTTGTACGTAGAATCATTTTAGTTATGAAGAAAATATTAAGCAATATTCTTTATCGTTTGAAATAAGATTCTTTGGCCAAACATTCGGAATTGGTGGAGAGAGTCGTGGCGTACAAAGGGTTGGACGCGGTTAAAACGTGTCTTGTGTTTTATACGGCGGGGGCTGAGCCCAAGGCTGCTATGGAGATATTAAGAAGAAGGCTGCCGGCAATGAAGTTCGGGAAATTGTGTTTTATCCCTTCCGGGTCGGACGTTGCGGTGAGTGGAGATGCGGTTGCGTTTCGTTACGAGGAGTTGGGTTTTGGTGGCAAGATACAGAATGAGAACTTGTATCAGGAGTTGTCGAAAGAGTATGATCTATTGTTGGATTTTACTGCGGAGGCCAATGTGATGACGCATTTTGTGCTGAACAATTCAAGGGCGCATTGCATTGTCGGTATGAAGCGCGAAGGGGCTGTCGGGGAGATTTTGATTGACGAGGCAAAAGATCAGCAGGATTTTGCGGTTAAAATGATCAAGATATTGACCGATATAAATGGTATTTGATATGGAACGCTTGGACGGGACGGGGGTGGCTTTGGTGACTCCTTTCGATGAGGATTTGCAGATAGACGAATTTTCTTTGCGGCGGTTGGTGAACCACGTGATTGAAGGAGGCGTTGATTTTCTGGTGGCGTTGGGGACGACTGCCGAGTGTGCGACGTTGTCGGAGGAGGAGAAAGCCCGGGTTGTTCGTATCGTTGTGGAGGAAAACCGGGGGCGATTGCCGATTATGGCGGGAATCGGCGGAAACAATACGCAGGAGGTGATTCGTGAGATAAGGCGGGCGGACTGGCTGAAGGATTGTCAGGCGATTCTGAGCATTACGCCTTTCTACAATAAGCCGTCCCAGACCGGATTGCTTGAGCATTTCAAGGTGGTTGCCGGAATGACCCCGCTGCCTTTGTGCCTGTACAATGTGCCGGGCAGGACGGGGGTCAATATGCGGGCGTCTACGCTTGCCGAGTTGTCCCGGGAATGTCCTAATATTTTCGCCGTGAAGGAGGCTTCGGGTGACTTTGAGCAGGCTACTGCCATTTTGAGGCAGAAGCGTTCGGATATGCTTGTTTTTTCCGGAGACGATGCCATCGTGCTGCCTTTAATGGCACTGGGATTTGACGGGGTGATTTCTGTGGTCGCCAATGTTATGCCCCGGGAATGTTCGGCGTTGGTGAACTATGTGAAAAACGGGCGTCTGGCGGAAGCCCGGCGCTTGCATCTGTCTCTGTCGGTATTCTGCAAATTGCTTTTTGAAGAAGGGAATCCTGCCGGGGTAAAAGCCGCCTTGCACGCTGCCGGTATCATCCGGCATAACCGATTGCGTCTGCCTTTGACGCCGGTATCCGACACCTTGCTTGAAAAAATCAGGCAGGAAACGGAGCGGATGCCGCAATGCTTTTAATCCAGGCTGCCGGGTCGCGAGCGGTTGATGCGTTTCCGCTGTTGAATCCTGTAATGGACCAAGGCACCGGAAATGACCAATAGAATAGGCAGCAGAAAATTCAGATATTTCAAAAATTCCTTGGTGTGATCGTTTATCGGTTCCAGGAAGGAAAACGTGGTAAATTTGTTTCTTAGTTTAATCAGTCCGGAATTGTCCGCCAGCCATTCGATAGAGTTGACGGCGAACTTGATGTTGTCCGTCGAGCTGGAAGAGACGATGTTTTCGCTGATGAAATCCGCATCCGTAATGGTGACGATAGAACTGTTGTTGTCTTCGTTTGTCAGCAGGGCGGCCACCGTATTGTGCGGTCGGTTGAAGTCGCTTTGCGTCCATTGCTTTTGAAAGTCGAAGAATACGGGAGCCTGCTGAATGCCTGATATGGAAGAGGTCTGCGCCAGCGGTGTGAAGATGTATGCGCTGGAGGTCTTGACTTGTTCGATGCTGCTGGCAAAGGGCAGAAGCATCGATTTTAATCCCTGAGTGATGGTGTGGTTGCTGAAATTGGTGATGACCGGTATGTAGGGGAAGCTGATGTTGCTTTGAAAGTTGATGAATCCGTACTGCTGGTTGATGGCGATGGTGCCGCAGTTGTTGTCCACGACAAAATCGTATTTGATTTTCAAGCCTTTTTTCTCAAGCAGGTCTTCGACGCCGGTCGGGTTGATGAATCCGCTGTTCCGGTTGCCCAATTGTCCGATGGCGTGGTTCAGTGCGACAAAAAGTCTTCCCCCTTTTTCCAGGTATTTTTCCAGTTGTTCGAGTTCGTAGGCGGAAAAATTGTCCTTGGGGTCGATGATGCAGATGACGTTGTAGCGATTGTATTCCGGTTCCTGGTTTAGGTCAACGAACTGAATTTCAGTCAGGTGTGACAGTTCGCTGATGAATTGCGGCATGTGGGCGAGTGTGGCCTCCCGGTGTCCCCGGACAAACCCGACGGTCGGTTTCAGCGTGTCGGTCATTTGTTTGAAGAGGCTGGTTATCCGGTATTCAATGGGGGTATCAAAGTTGATTCTGGGGATAACGGCTTGTTTTTTTCCGATGTGGAACACGGCACCCATAAAGATGCGTTGTATCTTTTCCAGATCCTTGTCCCGGAATTCCTGGAAAAAGACGTCAATGCCTGCCTGGGTGGCTTTCAACTCTTTTTCGGGGGTATCCGGATGAATGGTGTTTATGACAAAGTTGGTATTGCTCAGTGACCGGTATTCTTTCAGCAAAGAATAAAATTCGTTTGCCAGTTTTTTCATATTCTGGGGCAGGTCTTTCGTGACGTAGAAGTCGACGATGACCGGCTCGTTGTTTTCCCGGATGATGTTTTTGCTGACTTTCCCGAGGGAATAGCGTTTGCTGGTCGTAAAATCCCACCGGAAAAAGACGAGGCAGGAGAGGACGTTGAGTAGCAAAACAACGCTCAGGGCATATAGGGTCTGTTTGATGATGTTCTTCATAACTTTCAAGATGTCGTGGTGTCAGAATCTGCTTTTGCAAATGAAAAATTTAGAAAGCACGAGAAATAGAACGCATACGGAAGCGAAATAAATGATGTCCCTGGAATCGAATATGCCCCGGGAAAGCGTGTCGAAATGTTCCGCCATGGACAAGTAGCTGAAAAAGGCGGCAACGAATCCGCTGCCAATCTGTTCCGCCAATGTGCCGAACAGCAACTGGAAACAAAGTCCGATGCTGAAACTGATGAAAAATGCGGTGACGGCGGTCCGGGACAATGCCGATGAAAAAATACCGATGCTGATGTAACAGGCGCTCATACAGATGAGTCCGACATATCCGAGAAAAACGGCACCGTGGTCTACGGTGCCCAAAGCGGAAACAGTGATGTAATAAGGCAAGGTCAGCAGCAGGGCGATACCGGTGATCGTCAAGTTGGCAAAAAACTTGCCGCTAATCAGTTCCGCCGTCTTAATGGGCTTGGTCAGCATCAGTTCGAGGCAGCCATTTCTTTTCTCTTCGGCGATAGAACGCATGGTCAGTGCCGGAATCACGAAGAACTGGGTCCAGTTGATGACGATAAACACCGGCATCATGGTTGCCTGTCCGATATAGAACAGGTTGTCGCTGGAGAGCCAGGCGTAAAATCCGCAAATGCAAAAGAAGATGATATACCCGATGTATATGCTCCAGGAATTGAAATGTATGTTTAACTCCTTTTTGATGAGAATCTTTACCGTGCTCATGGTCCGTTAATTTTGAGTTACCTGGCGGAATATGTCTTCGAGCCGGGTTTCCACCGGTGTCATTTCACCGATATACCAGTTGTTTTGCCGGCAGAGTTCGAAAATGGTCTTCTCGATGTTCGTTTCCCGGTTGCATTGTATGTTGAAATGCTGATTTTCCAGCGGGATGATGTTTCCTATGTCGGGCAGGGCCGTCAGTGCCTGGTGGATATCGTCCGTGGAGGCTCCGATGATGTGGATGTCGAGGAGTTTGTCCGTGTTTGACTTCCGGCGCAGTTCGGCGGAGGTTCCGTTGGCAACCACTTTCCCTTTGTTGATAATCAGTACCCGGTCGCAGGTGCTTTCAATCTCGGCGAGGACGTGGGAACTCATAATGACTGTTTTTTCTTTGCCGATGTTTTTGATGAGTTCCCTGATTTCGACGACTTGATTAGGGTCCAGTCCGGTGGTCGGTTCGTCCAGAATCACGACCTCCGGGTCGTGGATGAGGGTTTGTGCCAGTCCCACCCGTTGCCGGTAGCCTTTGGACAATTCCCGGATGTTCTTGTGCTTCTCGTTTTCCAGTCCGCACAACCGGAGCATATCCATAATCCGGGGGATGATTTTGTATTTGGGGATGTTGTGGATTTGGGCGATGAAATTCAGGAAATCGATGACGTTCATTTCCTCGTACAACGGGTTGTGTTCCGGCAGATACCCGATGAGTTGCTTGATTTTGTAAGCGTGCTTGTGAATGGAGTATTTGTCGAAATAAATGTTTCCGTAGTCCGGGAACAGGAAACAGGACATGATTTTCATCGTGGTGGTCTTGCCGGCGCCGTTAGGACCCAGAAAACCCAGGATTTCACCTTTCTTGACGGTGAAACTTACCGCATCAACGGCTTTTTGCAGGCCGAAGGATTTTGTCAGATTTTCTACCACTACATCCATATCGTTGTTTTTAGTCGCCTGATTTTGACAAATATAATCACGAACGGATTAAAGTGGTGCGGTTTAACAATCTTTAACCGCAATAGTTCGGGGCGTTCATTTTATGCCGGAGCGATCCGAGGATTCCCTCACAATCAGTTCGCAGTTGATGACTTCCTCCCGGATTTGCGCGTGTTTCGGATCCAAGATCTGGCGAAAGAGCAGTTCCGCGGCGGCTTCTCCGATTTTTTCGGGGAACTGGTTGATGGTGCTCACCGAGGGGGTCATGTAGCGCGAGCGCTTGCTGTTCGAGAAACCGAAAACGGCAATGTCTTCCGGTATTTTCAGTCCTTTTTCCTTGATTGCGTCGATGGCGCCAATGGCCATATCGTCGTTGATGCCGAAAATGGCGTCCGGGGTGTTTTTCAGGTTCAACAGCCGCAAGGTGGCTTCTTTGGCTGCCTTGACCGAGAAGTCTTCGCACCGGACAATGTAGTCGGGGTTGATTTCCAGTTTGTTCACGGTCATGGCTTTCAGGTAGCCCTTCATCCGGTTTTTCCCGATGGACAGTTGTTCCGGTCCGGTCAGCAGGGCAATTTTTTTGGCGCCACCGTGAATCAGGTGCTGTACGATTTTGAAAGCGGCCTCCGCATCGTCTGCGACGACCTTGGACACCTCGAGTTCTTTTGCCGTCCGGTCAAACAGCACCAGGGGCACTCCCATGTTCAGGATTTGCTGGATGTGTTCGTAGGAAGTGGTGGCTTTTGAAATGGACAGGATGATGCCGTCACATCGGTTGGCGAGGAATATGTCTATGTTCTTTTTCTCTTTTTCGACGTTTTCGTTGGAGGAGGCGACCAGCACGTTGTAGCCGTAGCAGTCAGCGACTTCTTCTATTTTTTTTACCACGGTGGCGAAGAAGGTGTTGACAATCTGGGGCACCACCACGCCAATGGTATTGCTTTGGTGGGTTTTCAGCGCCACCGCAATCGGATTCGGCTTGTAGCCGAGTTCCTTGGCCAGTTCCTGAACTGCTTTCCGGGTCTGCTGACTAATCTCAGGATTGTCTTTCAGCGCCCGCGATACAGTGGATACGGAAATATTTAGCTTTTCTGCTAAATCCTTGATTGTAATGGCTTTCTGTGTCATATTCCTGAGTTTTAATGTTGCTTGTCTTCCGTTTCGTTCTTCAATTTGGGATATGCAATCCTGGAGTGGTATATGCTGGTCAGCATATCGATGAATGCGGCTTTGGTCGTGGCGATGTCCTTGAGCGTGAGATCCGCATTGCTGAAACGTCCTTCCTGGAGCTGGTTGTCGATGATGTCGTTCACCAGTTGGGTGATGTTCTCTTCCGTCTTTTCCGCCAATGCTCTGGAGGCGGCTTCGACGGCGTCCGCCATCATCACCACCGCGCATTCCCGGGATACCGGGTCGGGACCGTTGTAGGTGAACAAGGATTCATCGATTTCTCGGTCTGGGTACTTGTTTTTGAACGAGTTGTAGAAATACCTCACTTTGCTTTTCCCGTGGTGGGTGCGGATGAAGTTCACGATGTTCTCCGGCAGGTTGTATTTCTTTGCCAGTTCGATGCCTTGGTTGACGTGGTCGATGATGCGCTTTGCGCTTTCGTCGAAATCGCATTTGTTGTGCGGATTCATCCCGCCGCTCTGGTTTTCGATGAAGAAAATCGGGTCGTAGGTTTTGCCGATGTCGTGGTAGAGGGCTCCCGTCCTGACCAGCAGGGGATTGCCTCCGATGCGGTAGATGGCTTCCTCCGCCAGGTTGGCAACCATCAGGGAGTGCTGAAAGGTGCCGGGTGCTTTCTGCGTCAAGCTCCTCAATGCCGGATGGTTGGGATTGGAGAGCTCAAGCAGGGTGATGTCCGAAGTGTAGCCGAATACCTTTTCAAAGATATAGATGACCGGGTAGGTCAGGGTCAGCAACAGGCAGTTGATGAACAGCCAGAGGAACACCAGCAGGTGGGGCGCCCTGATTTCGCCTTCCTGGCTCAGGATAAAGGCGATGTAAACCAGCGAATAGGTGGCGAACACCAGCAGGATGGACAGTATCAACTGTCCTCTGCGTTGCAGGTGGTTGAGGCTGAATATGGAAACGATGCCCGCCGCTATCTGCATGAAGGCGAACATGTAGCTGTTCGGGGCGTAGCAGGCAATCAGCAGGCTGGTGTTGAGCAGCAGATACAAGGCGGTTCGGCTGTCAATCAGGATGTTGACGATGATGACGAAGAAAAGAACCGGAATGGCGTACAGGCTGATGTTCTGGTTGTAGCCTATGCCGCCGAGGGCTACCGTTGCCAGGAACAGTCCGTACAGGAAGATGAATTCCCGGTTGCTGTAAAACATCTTTTTCTTGGAATAGTAGAAAAAGGTGGAAAATACCGTCAAGGCGATGAGCGCCAGCAGGAATTGCCCGCCGATGGTGCGCATGTATGTTTCCGTGCCTCCCAGGTTGCTCTGGTACTCGTTTCTGAGCGAGTTCAGCAGTTTTATTTTTTCGGCGGTGACCAGTTCCCGTTCGCTGATGATGATGTCGCCCTGTTGTACCATACCCTGGGTCAGACTGATGTGTTTCAAGTGGTTCACTTGATCCTGGGTGGTCTTGGCGAGGTCGAACTCCAGGTTGGGCAGGAGGTAGTTGTTCAGGTTCAGGCTGAGTATCTTTTCGCGCACGGATTTTGGTAAACCGGACTCGTTGATTTCCTCAATGAGGGCGGCATACGCCGTTTTCAAGGGATAGACGTTGCTGAACTCGACTGTCTGGGCGATTTTGTTTTCAACCACCTTGATGCTTTGGATGTTCAGGGGATCCCAGCGTTCCGGCAGTTGCAGCAGTCCCGCCTGGTATATCTCTTCCAACCGTCCGACAATCCGGGACAATGCCGCCTGCGTGGACGCCGTTTCAAAGGGGTGCAGGGCGGTCTTGAACTTTTCCGTCTGGAAAATGGCTATCTGGTCGTTGCGGTTGAAGATGGGGGGATACTCTTCCGCAATCTGTTTGCGTTCTTCCTGCAGTTCCTCGTCTGTTTTGTAAATGGGGAAGTCGAAAGGCGCAGTCAAGGTCTCGTAACGCCACGGCATGCCTTTCTGGTATTCGTACTGGAAGTTGCCGACTTTGGGAAACAGGTAGACAATGATGATGCTGATGAAGAATATGATTCCTAATCTTAAGAAGGTATTCAGGTGACGCTTCAGTTTTTTGCCAAACATGATTCTATTCCGTTAGTTTACCATAATAACAAACGGGGCGAAAGATATAAAATTAATTGGAAAATGCCTGCTATTTTATGAAAAAGAGTTTATAAAGTTCGTAAAGTTTATAAAGTCATAAAGTATGGGAAGGGGATGTTTGCAGGGCAATTTGCCGGAATGCCAGAAAAAACGTCGGTTTATTTTTGGCAATATTTTTTATAGAGATCAATGCAAAGATATGAAAAAAACGTTACCCCGTATTCATTTTTCAATATCTATTTACTTTTTTCTATCTTTCCATAAATCAGTAGAATACCTTCCATCAAGAGATGTGTATGCCAACAACAGACCGCAACTTTATAAACTTTATGAACTTTATAAACTTTCAACTAATAAAAACCGACGTTTTTTGTGTCTAACAGGAGTTGTAGAAACGTGGCTTTTAGGAACAGAAGATATGTTAACCTTAAAAATAAAAGTGCAATGATGAAAAGATTGTTTTATTTGGTGTTGAGCTTGACGGTTCTTGCCGGTTGCAACAAGAACGGTTGTGACCCGGTAGACCCGGAAGAGGAGGTGCTAATGTTGGACAAGCACCGTTTTGAAGTGTCTGCCGATGGCGAGATGATTTCCGTTCAGGTGACCAGCAATGTCAATTATGCGGTGACAATACCGGATGCTTTTCGTTCTTGGTTGAGCGAGGAGGCTTCCAAGGTGTCAAAAACGCATATTTTTGCAGTGTCTGCAAATGAGGAATCAGAGGTGCGTAAGGGATATGTACTGTTTTCCGGCACTTTGTTGACGGACACAGTTTGGGTTGAGCAGGCACCAACGATGAAACTTTCCAACATTCCTTTCGATATGGTTTATGTTAAGGGCGGAACGTTTCAAATGGGTGCGACGTCAGAGCAGGGTGATGATTATGATAGTGATGAGAAGCCTGTCCATGAGGTGACTTTGTCGGATTACTATATCGGCAAGTACGAGGTGACTCAGGGATTTTGGAAAGCGGTAATGGGGAACAATCCGAGCTACTTCAAGGCGGGTGACAATTATCCGGTGGAGAATGTAAGTTGGAATGATGTACAGGAGTTCATTGCCAAATTGAACGAATTAACGGGCAGAAAATTTGCCTTGCCAACTGAGGCGCAGTGGGAATATGCCGCTCGTGGTGGTGTAAAGACTCAGGGTTACAAGTATAGTGGTAGCAATGATATTGATGAGGTCGCTTGGTATGACAATAGCGAAAATTCAACTCATCCTGTTGGTGCGAAAAAAGCCAATGAGTTGGGGATTTACGATATGAGCGGAAATGTTTACGAATGGTGTCAGGACTGGTATGATGATTATGACAGTGAAGCGCAGACCAATCCTACTGGTCCCGAAACAGGCTCTAAACGCGTGGTGCGCGGTGCTAGTTGGTACAACAGTGCGGGGACCTGCCGGGTGTCGTTTCGGGGTAGCGACTACCCGAGCGACCGTAGTAGCGATATCGGCTTCCGCCTTGTCTTTCTTCCTTGAGTTTACTGGAAGGCATTTGTTCTCTTGCACTAAGCTAGCCGCAGGCTAATGCAGTAAGCGCGGAAGCGAATATTTACCGCAAGGGTTTAAGTCCTTGCGGTATTTTTGTGTTTGGAGAGATGAAAATACATTGTTTATATCTGGTAGGTCGGAGTGTGGTGAATTGAACCCGATAAACTGGACAGGTTTGCGTCAGTTTATTCAAGCGGGATGCCGTCGCTGCGGATGATGGAGGATTACCTTGCGTTTGGGTGCAGGGCAAAAAAAATGCTGACCTTCAGCGAAGCGGTGTGCTTCTTTGAAGGTCAGCCGTGTTTTTATGGAAACCGTTGGCTTTTATTGGATGCCGTTGGTTTCGATTTCGGCGCTGGCTTTTTTCAGGAGGCCTTGCAGGACTTTGCCCGGACCGATTTCCAGGAAGGAGGTGGCTCCGTCGGCAATCATGTTTTTCATGATTTGCGTCCATCTGACGGAGGCGGTCAATTGGGCAATCAGGTTGGTTTGTATCTTTGCCGGGTCCGTGTAGGGCAGGGCGTCCACGTTCTGGTAAACCGGGCATACCGGAGCGGTGAACCGGGTGTTTTTAATGGCGGCTTCCAGTTCCTGGCGTGCAGGTTCCATCAACGGGGAGTGGAAAGCGCCACCCACTTTCAGCGGCAGCACTCTTTTCGCGCCGGCTTCGGAAAGTTTCTGGCAGGCGATTTCGATGCCTTTGTTGCTTCCGGAGATGACAATCTGTCCCGGGCAGTTGTAGTTGGCGGGAACAACGGTTTCCGCTATTTCGCCGCAGATTTTTTCAACGGTTTCGTCGGCCATGCCGATGACTGCCGCCATGGTGGAGGGGTTGGCTTCGCAAGCTTTCTGCATGGCAAGTGCTCTGGCGTGCACCAGGCGCAAGCCGTCTTCAAAAGAGAGGGCTTTGGCTGCCACCAGTGCGGAAAATTCCCCCAGAGAGTGGCCTGCTACCATGTCGGGGGTTTCCGTCAGGCTGTCTGCCAGAATCACCGAGTGCAGGAAAATGGCGGGTTGGGTCACTTTGGTCTGTTTCAGGTCCTCGTCGGTTCCGGCAAACATCAAGTCGGTGATGCGGAAGCCTAAAATATCGTTGGCTTGCTCGAAAAGTTCCTTGGCTCTGGGCGAAGTTTCATACAATTCTTTGCCCATTCCTACGAATTGCGCTCCCTGTCCGGGAAAAACAAATGCTTTTTTCATAATACTATTGGTTTAACGTGTGTTTTTCTGATTATGGTTTGCCGCCTATCCGAGCTTTGTGCTGATGAGGCGGATGAATTCTTCTCTGGTGGCGAGTTTCTCGAAGGCGCCGCTGAAATCGGAAGTCGAGGTCACGGAGTTCTGCTTCTGCACGCCCCGCATCATCATGCACATGTGCCGGGCTTCGATGACGACGGCAACCCCGAGGGGATGCAGCGTGTCCTGGATGCAGTTTTTGATTTGCTGGGTCAGCCGTTCCTGCACCTGGAGCCGTCGGGCGTAGGCATCCACCACCCGTGCGATTTTGCTCAGTCCGGTGATGTAGCCGTTGGGGATATACGCCACGTGAGCCCTGCCGACGAACGGCAGCATGTGGTGTTCGCACAGCGAATAGATTTCAATGTCCTTGACGATGACCATTTGCCGGTAGTCCTCCTTGAAGAGGGCGGAGCGGAGGATTTCTTCCGGATTCTGCCCGTATCCCTGGGTCATGAACTGCATGGCTTTCGCCACGCGTGTCGGGGTCTGCAACAGTCCTTCCCTTTCCGTGTCCTCGCCCAGCAACCGGATGATTTCTTGGTAATGATAGCTCAGTTTTTCCGTACGCTCCTGGTCAAAGTGCTCATCTTTATAATAGAAAGTCTCTTCCTGATTTCGTGTTGTGTCCATCCTGTTCTTTATTTTCAGACAAGGTATTTTGAAAAACTTCACAAAGTAAATAATAACTATTTAAAATAGGAAATGTTGTCGTTTTGATTTTTTCAATCTCTGTTTCTGTCGCCTGAGAACGAGACGGTGGCGGACGGGTTTGTGAAATGTTTTCATCGGTGCGCTTGTTTTATTAAAATTATCTGACTTATTTTGTATATCCGATTTCAGGTGTATCATTGTTCAAAAAGAGATAAAATATGGAAAAAATCAAAGGATTGATAGATGCTCCTTTTACTCCTTTCAAGGAGAACGGGGAGGTGAATTACGAGCCTATCGGCGCGTATGCCGGGCTGTTGGCGAAGAACGGTTTGAAAGGCGTGTTCATCAACGGTTCTTCCGGTGAAGGCTATATGCTGACGGAAGAGGAGCGGATGAAATTGGCGGAGGCGTGGATGGCTGCCGCTCCCAAGGATTTCAAGGTCATTGTCCATGTCGGTTCGACCTGTGTCAAGAGCAGCCGCAAACTTGCCGCTCATGCCCAGGAAATCGGGGCGTGGGGAATCGGGGCGATGGCAACGCCTTTCCCGAAAATCAACCGGGTGGAAGAATTGGTGAAGTATTGCGAGGAGATTGCTGCCGGAGCACCCCGCTTGCCGTTCTATTATTACCACATTCCGGCATTCAACAATGCCTATCTGCCAATGCCGGCTTTCCTGGAGGCGGTGGACGGAAGGATTCCGAACTTCGCCGGTATCAAATATACTTACGAGAGTCTGTATGAGTACAACCAATGCCGTTTGTACAAAGGCGGGAAATTCGATATGCTGCACGGACAGGACGAAACCATTCTGCCTTGTCTTGCCATGGGCGGAGCGCAGGGCGGTATCGGTGGAACGACCAATTACAACGGTCGCTGTCTGGTGGGCATCCTGGAAGCCTGGGAAGCCGGAGACCTTGAGAAAGCGCGCGAGTTGCAGAATTTTTCGCAGGCGGTGATTAACGTCATTTGCCATTACCGGGGCAATATCGTCGGGGGCAAGCGGATCATGAAATTGATTGGTTTGGATTTGGGTAAGAACCGGACGCCGTTCCAGAACATGACCGACGAGGAGGAGCGGGCGATGAAAGCGGAACTGGAAGCCATCGGTTTCTTTGACAGGTGCAATAAGTTTTAATTGAAATATAAAAGTATCGGAACGGGCTTTGCCGTGCCGGGGGCTGTTAGGCTTCCGGCATTGGTTTTGTAGCCGGGTGTCTGGTCATAACATAACAGGGGTTACACGATGAACAAGTATTTTATTGTCGGCGGTTTGTTGTTCGGATTGCTTCGGCTTTTCGGAAGTGTCTCTGTCGCTCAAGAGTTGCGCGCCGGGGACGAGGGAGTGAAGGTGAGTCGTTTGCCGGAACTGGTTGTTTTTGAGAAGGACGGACGGAAAGAGGGTGTTTCGGCGGCGTTCGGCGGAACGCTGGGGGATGCCATTGTGGTTGCTGGCGGATGTAATTTCCCGGACGTGCCGGCTGCTGACGGTGGAAAGAAGGTGTATTACGACCGGATTTACGTGCTTCGGCAACCGGAGAAGAAGCGGGCGGCATGGGAGATTGCCGGAAAGCTTCCCGTGCCGGCGGCGAACGGGGCGAGCGTTACATTGCCCGAGGGCATTGTTTGTATCGGCGGTTGCCATCAGAAAGGCTCCTTGAATGGGGTGAACCTGTTGCAGTGGAATGCGGACGGTTCGGCGATTGTCGCAAAGCCTTTGTCCGACTTGCCCGTGGCGATGGATAATCTTGCGGCGGCTACGGACGGAAAACGGATTTTCGTTGCCGGCGGAAACATCAACGGCAAACCGGGAAGACGGGGTTTCGTGCTGGACAGCGTGAATGCCCCGATATGGCAGGAATTGCCTGCCTTGCCGGGACCGGCGCGGATACAGCCGAGTGCGGTGGTCGTCAACGGAAAATTTTATCTGATGGGCGGTTTTCAGCCAAGAGTAGGAGGGCAGGAGTGTATGGTTCCCACGGACGGACTGGTTTACGACCCGGCATACGGGGGGTGGAAAGAAACAGGGGCGATTCTGCCGGAGGGCGAGTTTGCTCCTCGGGGACTGGTAGGGGCATCGGGCGTTGTGTTGCGCGACAGCATCGTGGTTTTCCAGGGTGGAGTTCACCGGGAGGTATTCAAGACTGCCGTGGACAATCCTTTGTTGCAACGGAGGGCTGCCGGAGCGGGACAGGTGGAGGAGCTGGAACGTTTGAGACGCGAGCAGGAAGCTTATATGAGGCACGAGCCGGAATGGTACAAGTTCAACCGCCAGTTGCTGTTGTTCCGTCCAGAAACGGGACGCTGGACCGCCTTGGGCGACCGGGAGGAGGTTGCCCGTGCCGGAGCGGTTCTGGTGGTGTATAAAAACAAGTTGGTGGTTGTGAATGGTGAAACCAAACCGGGCATTCGTTCATCCGGGGCTTGCATAATAGATATTCATTGATAAAAAAATAATCGAGATGATGGATTTTGGTAAATTGGCGGAGCAATACAAAAGCGAGTTGCTGGACAAGGTATTGCCCTTTTGGTTGGAAAAGTCGCAGGATAAAGTGCATGGCGGTTATTACACTTGCCTGGACCGGGAAGGAAATGTCTTTGACCGGGACAAGTTCGTCTGGTTGCAGGGCCGTGAAGTGTGGATGTTTTCCATGCTGTACAACAAGGTGGAAAAACGCCGGGAATGGTTGGAGTGTGCTATTCAGGGCGCTGAGTTTTTGAAAAAATACGGGCATGACGGAAATCTGAATTGGTATTTTGCGTTGACCGAGGACGGCAAACCTTTGGTGGAGCCTTACAATATATTTTCTTATGCTTTCGCGACGATGGCTTTCGGACAGTTGAGTATTGCCACCGGAAGTGCGGAGTATGCCGACATCGCCCGGAAGACGTTTGACATCATCCTTTCCAAGGTGGACAATCCGAAGGGAAAATGGAGCAAGGCGGTGCCGGGGGTACGAAATATGAAAGGATTTGCTCTGCCGATGATTCTCTGCAATTTGGCGTTGGAAATTGAACCTTTGCTGGACGAGGCGTTTATGGTGAAAACCATCGAGACCTGCATCCATGAGGTGATGGATGTCTTTTATCGTCCGGAACTGGGGCTGGTGGTGGAAAATGTGTCTGCGGACGGTGAATTGGTGGATAATTTTGACGGACGGCAGTTGAATCCCGGACATGCTATCGAGGCGATGTGGTTTATCATGGATTTGGGCGTTCGTCTGAATCGCCGCGACCTGATAGACCAGGCGGTGAAGATTGCGTTGAAGGAGGTGGAATACGGCTGGGATCCGGAATACGGCGGCATATTTTATTTTATGGACCGATTGGGGCATCCGGTTCAGCAATTGGAATGGGACCAGAAGTTGTGGTGGGTGCATATCGAGACCTTGATTTCCATGTTGAAGGGGTATCAGTTGACGGGGTCGCAGGAGTGTTTGAAATGGTTCGAGAAAGTGCATGAATACGTATGGTCGCATTTTGCCGATGCGGAATATCCGGAGTGGTTCGGCTATCTGAATCGTCAGGGGGAAGTGCTGTTGCCGTTGAAAGGCGGCAAATGGAAAGGGTGTTTCCATGTGCCGCGCGGATTGTATCAATGTTGGCAGATTTTGGAACAGTTAAAGAAGTGAAGTTATGAGATTTATATGTGTTGTGCTTTGCGTCTTGGGGCTGGGGTTGTCCGTCAGGGCGCAGAAAATCAAGGTGGCTTGCGTGGGCAACAGTGTGACTTACGGTTATCTGCTTTCCAATCGGGAACGGGATGCCTATCCCGCGCAGTTGGCGCGTTTGCTCGGAGACGGGTATGAGGTGGGCAATTTCGGCAAGTCCGGTGCGACGTTGCTGAACAAGGGACACCGCCCTTATATGAAACAGCCGGAGTTTCAGGATGCCCTGGCGTTTGCCGGAGACATCGTGGT
>CAYNXE010000021.1:0-2988 GCA_964400995.1 uncultured Odoribacter sp. | reverse complement strand
GCCGAAACCGGATTGATTGATTTGCACGAGAATCTGTATTGCCGTCCGGATTTGTTCCCGGATGCCCTGCATCCCGATAGGGAGGGAGCGGGAATCCTGGCGAAAACGGTTTTTTCCGCCATCACGGGAAATTACGGAGGGTTGCAGATGCCCCAGATATACAGTGACAATATGGTATTGCAGCGGGGTGCGGAGTTGCGCATCGGAGGCATTGCCAATGCCAGGGAGAAAGTGACGGTCTGGTTGGGCAAACGGAAAAATACCGTTACGGCAGGGGCTGACGGAAAGTGGACAGTCGTGTTGAAGAACGTGGAGGCGGGCGGTCCCTATCAGTTGAGCATCGTTGCGCCCAGTCGGGCGTTTGTTTACAAGAACGTGATGGTGGGGGATGTGTGGTTGTGTTCCGGACAGTCCAATATGGCTTTTATGGTGAAAGAGTCACAGGAGGCGAAGGAAGTGCTGGCAGATACGGCAAGAAGTCGGATACGCTTGTTTGATATGAAACCCCGTGTCTTTACGGACGCTGTTTCCTGGGACACGGCGGACCTGGTGGCGCTGAACCGCCTGGATTATTACCGCCCGGCTACCTGGCTGGCGCCGGATGAGCGGTCGATTGCTGATTTTTCCGCTGTGGCTTACAGCTTCGGCAAGATGCTGGCGGACAGTTTGAAGGTACCTGTGGGACTGATTTGCAATGCCGTGGGCGGAGCTCCGACGGAGGCTTTCATTGACCGCGGGGCTTTGGAGTACAATCACCAGTTGGTGGATATTTTATACGATTGGACGAAAAACGACATGATTCAGGACTGGGTGCGGGGAAGAGCGGTTCTGAATATGAAAAATTCACCGCTGAAAAATCAGCGTCATCCTTATGAACCTTGTTATTTATATGAAACCGGTATTCGTCCTTTGAAGGATTTCCCGATTAAGGGTGTGATTTGGTATCAGGGCGAGTCGAACGCCCACAATGTGGAGTTGCACGAGGCGTTGTTTCCGTTGCTGGTGGATAGTTGGCGGAAAGTCTGGGGTGCGGATTTGCCTTTTTACTTTGTGCAGTTGTCCAGCCTGAATCGTCCGAGCTGGCCTCATTTCCGGGACAGCCAGCGTCGTTTAGCGCAGGAGATAGCGCATTGCGGTATGGCGGTGTGCAGTGACCTGGGACATCCGACCAACGTGCATCCGGTGCGGAAAAAGGAGGTGGGCGAACGGTTAGGGCGTTTGGCGTTGAACGGCACTTACGGGCGGAAAGACATGGTCGCTTCGGGACCTATGTTTTCAGAGGTCGTTTTCCGAAAAGGGGCTGCGTGGGTGTCGTTTGTCAACGGGCAAGATATGAAATCTTCCGACGGGAAGCCGTTGACGGGGTTTGACATTGCCGGTCCGGACGGTTTGTTTTATCCGGCGGAGGCGGTCGTCGTGGGTGATCAGGTAAAAGTGCGGGCGAATCGGGTAAAAGAGCCGTGTCGGGTGCGTTACGGCTGGCAGCCTTATTCCATCGGAAATCTGGTGAACGGCGAGGGATTGCCTGCTTCCACTTTCCGAAGCGGGGAATAATTCCGGAAAAATCGTATCTTTATCCTCAGTTCAAACTGACGTATTATGGAAGGATTGGTCATTGTCGGACTGATATTGCTTGGAGCGGTATTGGTGATTATGGAGTTCTTGGTTTTTCCGGGAGTCAATGTGGTCGGAATCTTGGGTTTCGGGTGTATGATTGCCGGTATTTATTGCGGTTATGCTTTTTACGGAACCGCAGTGGGGCATGCCATTCTGTTGACGGCGACGCTGCTCGGTTTCGGAGTGACGTGGTATGCCTTGCGTTCAAAGACCTGGAAAAGATTCAGCCTGCATACGCAATTGGACGGTACGGTGGAAGGCGTGGACGCTTCGGTGCGGGTAGGCGATACGGGAGTGACGTTGAGCCGTCTGGCACCAATGGGCAACGTGCAGGTGGGCGAGGTGGTCGCAGAAGCGGAGTCGCAGTCCGGATACATTGATGCCCGTCAACCGGTGGAAGTGGTAAAAGTGTTTAAGAATAAGATTGTTGTAAAATTAAAAACGGTTTGATATGGAAAATAACGCTGTCCTATTGTTGGTGTCTGCCATTGCAGGAGGCTTGTTCCTGTTGTGGATTATCTTGTATTTTATTCCACTGGGCTTGTGGTTTCAGGCTTTGGTGTCGGATGTGAAGATTTCCTTGTTGCAGTTGATACTGATGCGTTGGCGTAAAGTGCCGCCGACTGTGATTGTGGGGGCGATGATTGAAGGCAGGAAAGCCGGCATCGAGCTGTATCGCGATTTGCTGGAGGCGCATTATCTTGCCGGCGGACACGTTGCACAGGTAGTGCATGCCCTGGTGTCTGCCTCCAAGGCGAATATCGACCTGACTTTTCAAATTGCGACCGCAGTTGATTTGGCGGGACGCGATGTGTTCGAGGCGGTGCAGATGAGCGTAAATCCCAAAGTCATCAATACGCCTCCGGTGACTGCCGTTGCCAAGGACGGGATTCAGTTGATTGCCAAGGCGCGTGTGACGGTTCGGGCGAACATCAAGCGTCTGGTCGGCGGTGCCGGAGAAGAAACCGTACTGGCACGTGTGGGCGAGGGGATTGTGTCTTCCATCGGTTCGTCCGAGTCCCATAAGGCCGTTATGGAAAATCCCGATTTCATTTCCAAGGTGGTGTTGGAAAAAGGACTGGATTCGGGAACTGCCTTTGAAATATTGTCTATCGATATTGCGGACATCGACGTGGGCAAGAACATCGGTGCCGGCTTGCAGATAGACCAGGCGGAAGCGGATTTGAAGATTGCGCAGGCAAAGGCGGAGGAGAGAAGAGCCATGGCAGTTGCCCGCGAACAGGAGATGAAGGCGCTGGCGCAGGAGATGAAAGCCAAGGTGATTGAGGCGGAAGCGAACATCCCGCTTGCCATGTCCGAGGCTTTCCGTTCCGGCAACCTGGGCGTGATGGATTATTACCGGATGAAAAA
>CAYNXE010000020.1:0-18505 GCA_964400995.1 uncultured Odoribacter sp. | reverse complement strand
CCAGTTTGATGAACGGTATGCGCACAGGCAATTCCTTGTTGTCGCTGCTGTTCGTCGACGTATATCCGGACAAGACGGATTCCTTGGAATATTTTTCCGATAGTATGAAGCGGTCTGCCGTATTGCTTATGAGCTTGAACCATTCGCGGTAACGGGTGTCCTTCACTGACGGATAGATGGTGGCGAACGCCTGGCAGGTTGCGATTTGCCGGGTCTCGAACAGGTCTTCCGCTACTTGGGTCAGTCCGTCGGGACCGGAAGCGATGCCGAAAATGTGTTCGCGGGAAAAACTCTTGTCGCCGACGAATTGCCCCGGAGCGCGGTACTGGAATTCCTGATAGGAGAAATTTATGTGCTTGAAGGTGCTGTCGGCATAGTCGTATGCCTGTTGGTAACCGCCTTTGTACAAGTAAAGGCGTGCCAGTTCGGCGGTCACGGCGTAATAGTTCATGTGAAACGTCCGGAGTTGTCGGGCGATTTTGCCGGGCTGTCCGCCGTAGCTGTAGTAATCTATGGACAGGGGGTCGGTCTTGTACAGGAGGCTTGCCGCCTGTTTCAGATCCCGGATGCAGTATTCCAGCAATTCATCGGTGGAGAGCGCCGGACCGGTTGTCGTTCCAAAGGCGGTCATGTAGGGCATGCCTTTGAAAGCGGGATTCACGGACGGGTGGGGGTGGAACATCCGGAGAAGTTCAAAATGCAATGCCCCTCTTAAAGCATAGAGTTCGCCGGTGATGATCTCCCGCTGGTCGGTGAAATTGAAAACAACCTCCGTTTTCAGGATGTGCTCGAGGGCTTTGTTGCAGGAAGCAATGGCGTTGTACATGTCCCGCCAGATTTCCCGTATCATTTTCTGGTTACCTGCGGTGGAATAGTCGTAGTCCGCAAGGGATTTGCCGGCTTCGTCGTCCGGAATGAAGTTCTGTGCCATAAATTCCAGGGAGGAAACGGACAATTGTTCCCCGTAGAGCGTGTTTGACCGCAATTGGGTGTACACGCCTGCCAAGGCGTTTAGAAATGCCGTTTCGTCCGAAAAGAGCCGTTCTTCGTCAATGTTGCCCTGGGGCTGTATGTCGAACCAGTCGTTGCAGCCTCCGAAAAGCAGGGCGAGCAGTAAATAGATGGATAAGTATCTGTTCATAAACTATCGTTCATCGTTTGGTTGTACATTTCGTTGAGTTTAAAAGGTCGCCCTCAAAGACACGGTTACCGTCCGGGCAAACGGATAAAGCAATCCCCGCTGCTCATCCGCCGAGCTATGGTGGAACAGCCGGTTGCCGGTGAGGTAGATGCCGAGTTGCTGCATGTACAGTTTGGACGCGGTATCGGGAGTGAATTCATAACCTGCCCGAAGCGTTCCCAGCCCGATTTCGTTTCGTTTTTCCACGAAACGGTCGGGCGTGCGGTCAAGTGCACGACGGTCCATGTTGTAGGCGCGGTTTCCGAATCGGATGTCCGCCAGGGTGGTGTTGTAGGTCTTACCGCCTGTGCTGTAATAAAAATGCGAGTTCAGTTGCCATTGTTTCCAGGCAAATTGGAAGCCGAAAGTTCCTTTCACCCTGGGAGTGGTTTCGCCCATGGCCATGGCGGATTCCGAATAGTCGGGTTTATCCGGTCGGATGGACGTGAACTTTCCGTCCGTTTCCCAATAGAGGGGAACGACGTAGAGGGTATTGACGGAATTGCCTTGCCGGATGAGGGCGGGGTGCAGTGTGCTGTTCGCTTGCAAATGCCCGCTTGCCTGCCGGTTGTAGAGTGCCGTAAAATAGGCGGGCGCTGCCGTGATTTTGTTCCGGTGGTGTACGCCGGTCGTAAAGACGTTCAGGCGAAACCCGTCTTTCTGGTCAAGAATCTTGGCGGAAAGGGCGTACTCGATGCCGTTGTTCCGGATGCGTCCGCCGTTGCCCGGCATGTCGTCGAATCCGGTTGCCAGGGCTGCCGGAACGATGATCGGTAGGTTGCGGGTGAGGTCGTCGTAATAATTGAGGGTCACCGCAATGCCGCAGATTTCCGCTTGCAGACCGATGTTCCGGTTCAGCGTGGTGCTCCATTTCAGGGCAGGATTCACCAATGCGTTGATTTCTGCCCCGATCAGGTAGTAATTGTAAATGTATTCGTTTCCGATGTTGTAACGGTAGGTCAGGGTATGGGCATCCGGTGTGAAACCGATGTCTCCGCTGCTGCCGATTGCCGCCTGGAGGGTCAGGCGGGTGATGCCGGACTGGTCTTGCAGGAACTTTTCCCGGTGGATGTTCCATTGCACCGAACCTCCGTAGAATACGGCAGTGCGTTTTTCTGGCGCCAGCAGGGAAGATTTGTCTGTCCGCAGGTGGAACCGGGCTTCGTAGCGTTCGTCAAACTGGTAGTAGGCGGACAGGATACCGCTTAGCATCCGGTCGTATTCTTCGCGGGCTTCGGGTTTCAAAGAGGAGTCGTAAGCCGTGGCGAAGGAAATGAATCCCATGCGGTCGATGGGGATGCCGGTGCCGGCGTAGGTGTCGTAGTCGTATTTTCCTTGAAAGACGTTCAGGCCGATGTTGGCTCCGAATGCCGAACGTTTCCAGGTCCGGTCGTAGGCGAGCTGAACCTGTCCCTCGTAGGTGAGCCGGTTGTTGTGGGTGATTTCATATTTTCCGGCATCCTTGCTTTCGCTGGAGGACAGTTCCGAGAACACGTAGGAATCCGGGGAAAGATAGAAGTCGTTCTGGACCCGGTCGCGTGCGAAAGTGAAACTGCCGTTCAGTCGAAAATGATTCAGGAATGAATAGTTTGCGGCAAACTGGTTGTAGAGGTGCATGGACTCTTGCTTTGAAAAAGAGCTCAGGGAGGTTTCGTACAGCGGATTCGCCTGTTCGTTGAAACTGTTTGCTCCCAATGAACTGAATATTAATCCTTCCGAGTCTTTTCCGAGGAAATAGGGATTGATGGTGCCGTAGTAGTCAAAACTGCCGTAAGGGGACGCCTTGGCATTGATTTTGTCGACACTGATGCGGTTGGCCAGGGTCAGTGAGCGGTAGCGGTATTCCAGGTAGGCATCCGCACCGTAAATGTCGCGTTTGGAGGATTTCATGACCCCTTCCGTGCCGGGAGCGGCACGCAGGGAGAATTTGTAGCGGACAAATTCGTCGCCTCCGTAAACATCGATTTTATGCCGGTGGCTGAAAGCGGTCTGGAGCGGTACTTTCAACCAGTTGATGTTTGTGCCGCCGGCAATTTCATTTTCTCTTTCCACAAGCAATTGTTGCAGTTGCTGTTGGGTAGCCGGGTCTTCGGACTGGTATAAGCCGCTTTCTTGTTCCAACCGTAATTTATCCGAGGCGTTCAGCAGGTTCCAGGAACTCAGGTCCGCCCGTTGAAAGGAGCCGTCGAAGCTGTAAGCAAGGCGGATGGCACCGCTTTCCGGCCGGATGGTCCGGATTTCGATGACGCCGTTGCTTCCTCGCAGACCATAGGCTGCCAGACTTGCCGCATCTTTGCGGATGATGACTTCTGCTACATCGTTGATGTTCAAGTCTTGAATCCTCCGGACATCGACCAGGGCATTGTTCAGGACGAATACCGGTTGGGCGGATTGCGACTGCCAGTGCCGGCTGCCTCTCAATTCTGTGGCACCTGCGACGTGGTTGGGGTCGGAACCGTATTTTTCTTCGTCGTTTTCCGTAAGGGAGGGTTCGAGCATTTTGATCGCTTCCCAGAGATTGACGGGATTCGTTTTCCGAAGTTCTTCCCCGGAAAAAATCCTGTCAGCGCCGATGCTCTGACGGGACTGTCCATCCGCTTGGGCTTGCAGGTTGCTCCCTCCGGACAGGAGGAGAACAAGAGCAAGAGCAAGCAGGAATCCTGTGCCTCCCGGATGAAAAGTCTTGTTTGTAGTTGTTTTTTTCATAAATTTATGGTGTTAGTGTTTTTTCTGTCGAATATGACTTGCTGGTCCTGATAGCTGATTGTGACCGGAATTTTTGAGCTTTTCAGAATCCGGAACATATCGTCGATGTTGTCGCTCTTGTCGAACGAACCGGTGAAATGGTAGTTCTGCAGGGTGGAATCTTTGACTTGATAATCAAAGTCGTACCAGCGGGATACGATTTTCAGGAATTGCCCGAAAGAGGTGTGGTCGAATTCAAAATGCCCTTGCCGCCAACTGCTGTAAATTTCTGCGTTCACCTGTCGGATTTGTTTCTTTTGGGAACGGGGGTCGTAGGTTAGCTGCATATCGGGATACAAGGTATCCGGTGCGGCAAAGCGGTCAGTGCCGATTTTAATCTTTCCCCGGCGCAAAGTGGTGGTTTTCTCGGTGTCGTCCGGGTAGGCGCAGAGGTTGAATTCGGTGCCCAGTACCTCCACCCGGTAGCCGTCCGCATCGACGATAAACGGTTGCTGTTCGTTGTGTGCGACTTTAAAATAGGCTTCTCCTCGAAGCTCGACTCGCCGGACGTTTCCGGAGAAAACGGTCGGGTAGCGGAGTTCGGATTCCGAGTTCAGCCAGACAGTCGTTCCGTCCGACAGGGTGACGCGATATTCGCCTCCCCGGGGTACCAGCAGTTGGTTGTGTTGCTGGTGGCTTTCCGGTTGGTCGGCATGGTATTGCAGGTTGTTGGCGGAGTCGTTTTTGACCTCCACGCCGTTGAGGTTGATTTGCAGCATGCTGTCACCCAAAGCAATCTCCTGCCCGTTGTTCAGAATCAGAATGGCTTTGGAGCTTCCCGGATGAATATGGTCGGAAAGCGGTGTGTTTGCCGGAACGATCTGCCGGGAAGAGCCCAGGTGGAAAAAATGGTAGCCGGCAAACAGGCCGATGAGGATGCAGGCGGCAGCCGCATACGACCAGAAGCGTTTCAATTGTCGTTTGCGTGTTTGCCCGATGCAAGTCATCAGCTCCTGGAAACTTGCCTCGTAGTCCTCCCCGACAGGGGCGATTTCGTCCTGCCATGCCTGTTCGGCGTCGGCAAGGTATTGTTTCCGTGTCGGGTCTGCCTCCAGCCAGCTCCGGAGTTGTGCTTCTTCCTCTGCGGTCGCGGTGCCTTTCAGGTGCGACATGATGACTTCCCATGCGATGGAATGATCTTTTTTCATAACCAGTTCTTTATGACGCAATGCGGTTTTCCGGCAGGGCGTGGGTATTTGACTCGCCATTTTCCGGTTTGATATTTTATAAACATGAACTCCCAAAATGGGGGACAGTATTTTTTAGAAATTAGAAAAAATAAATCAAAAAAAAGACGGCTAGCCTTTCTCTCAATAGTTTCATCGCCCGTTTGATGTGGGTTTTTACACTGGATTCCTCGATGCCGAATTTTTCGGCAATTTGTTTGATTTTTAAACCGTCAACCACGTGCAGCAATAACATCTCGTGACTTTTCGGAGACAGGAGTGCCAGCGCGGAATGGAGTTTCTGCATAACGTGCTGTTGCCGGTCGTCCATTTCTTCGATGAAGGAGGTGCCGGAAGAAAACAGCAGCGCTTCGGTCAGTTTCTCGTCATGGCTGTCATGGATGCGAAGGGACCGGAGGTGGTTCAGGCAATTGTTTTGCACCATCATGTGCAGAAAGTGCACGATGTTGCGTTGCGTGTCTATTTTTTCCGGGTGGTTCCATATCCATATAAAAGCATCGTGTACCAGGTCTTTGGCGGTCTCGGAGTTGTAAGTGTATCGAAAGGCGAAAGCCTGCAATATGGGCATATAGTGAATGTAAAGCTCATGAAACGCTTGTATATCATGAGCTTTTATCATTTCGGCAAGACGAAGCAGGTCTTGGTCTTTTCCCATATTGACGTCGTTTGAAGGATGTGAAATTGTTTTTTGGGGACAAATGTAATATAATTTAAGGGTAATTACTCTCCTTTAAAATAGGTAAATAATCCGGGGCGAGAAGGAATTTGTCATTAATTTTTATAAAAAAGTGGGATAAAGTGGTAGAAAGTGGGAAAATTTTATTAATTTTACCTCACCGATACATATCTGTCTGCCGGTCTGTATGAATCTTGTTAAGTAATTGTAGAACAGTTGGTAGAGTGGATGTGTTCGTAAAAATGGATTAAAACAGAGATAAACCATGTCTTCTTTTGTCGGGGATTATACATGTAAGGCTGACAATAAATGTCGTGTTGTCGTGCCGTCTTCTTTCCGGAAGGTGATGACGGCTTCGCAGCAGTCGTTTTTTGTCCTGCGCAAAAATGTATTCGAGAAGTGCATCGACATGTATCCGAAAGACGAGTGGGAGAAGATGATGACGGAATTGCAGGCGCGGTTGAATCGTTTCAATGCCAAACACGTCGCTTTTTTGAGGGAGTTTTGCCGGGGAACGCAGGAGGTGGAGATGGATGCGAACGGGCGAATCCTTTTGCCTCGAAAGATGTTGGACGAGGCGGGCATACAAAAAGAAATGGTCCTGGCTGCCCAGGGTACTTTGATTCAGGTATGGGATGCGGAAGCTTACGGCAGAGCGGCGTTGGAGCCTGGAGCGTTGGGCCGGCTGGCGGAAGAGATTTTGGGCAATGAGTTTTCTGTGGCATTTTAAAATGGAATAAAGCGATGTCAACGTATCATACACCGGTGTTGTTGGATGAGTCGATTTCCGGGTTGAATATCCGGCAGGGAGGTGTGTATCTTGACCTGACTTTCGGAGGGGGCGGGCATTCCGGGGAAATACTCCGTCGTCTGGATGCCGACGGGCGTTTGCTCGGTTTCGACCAGGACGAGGATGCGGCGGCGAATGTGCCGGATGACAATCGTTTCATTTTTGTCAATCATAATTTCAGGTATTTGCGTAACTTTGTCCGTTATTACGGTTATGAGGAGGTGGACGGCATTTTGGCGGACCTGGGGGTTTCCTCGCATGAATTCGACGAGGCGGACAGGGGGTTCTCTTTCCGTTTTGATGCGGAGCTGGATATGCGCATGAACCGGAGAAGCCGCTTGACCGCAGCGACCGTGCTGAATACTTATGACGGGGAGCAGTTGACGGCTATTTTCAAGGATTACGGCGAAGTGGAAAATGCCCGTCGGCTGGCGGATGCGATTGTGAAAGCCCGAAGCGGTGCCGAAATCAAGACCTCGGAGGAGTTTATGCAGGCGATTGCCTGTTGCGTTCCGAAGGCGAAGGAAAAGAAATACCTTGCCAAGGTGTATCAGGCGTTGAGGATTGAAGTGAACGGAGAACTGGGGGCTTTGAAGCAGATGATGCGCCAGGCGATGGATGTGTTGAAGCCCGGCGGACGGCTGGTGGTGATTACCTACCATTCGCTGGAGGACCGGATCGTCAAGAATTTTTTGAAGTCCGGAAATGCGGACGGCAAGGTGGAGAAGGATTTGGTGTTCGGGAGTGTCCGTCATGATTTTGAATTGGTGAACCGCAAGGTGATTGTGCCTTCGGAAGAGGAAATCGCCCGGAACCCGAGAGCGCGAAGCGCAAAACTGAGGATTGCGGAGAAAGTGAAATAAAGACAATGGTAACATGGGCAAGGATGATTACAATACGGTAGTGGGAGCCGATGCGGGAAGACGGGCGAGACCGAAGGGGGGCAAGTCGGGCGCGTCGGTGAAGAGCGTGTTGGAAGGCAGCCTGCTGGCGGAGAAGTTGCGTCAGAATATCTGGTACGTGCTTTTTGCCGCAGTGTTGGGCATCTTGTATATCACGAACGGATATTCAACGGAAAAACTTCATCGGGAGCGCATCGCTTTGGAGAGGGAGGTGAAAGAGTTGAGGTTCGAGTCGTTGACCCGTGCCGCCGACCTGATGTTCATCCGGAAACAGTCGGAAGTCATCAAGCGGATAAAGGATGAAGGATTGGATTTGCAGGAAAGTAAGGAACCACCGATAAAATTATACAGAAAATAATATGGCAATACGGGAAGACATAACCTGGCGGACAATAATCATATATGTTGTGGTTGTTGTGTTGGGTAGTTTTGTCGTTGTGGGCAAAGCCGTGTATGTGATGACGGTGGAGGGCAAGAAATGGAGGGAGATGGCGGCGGCGAGCGAGTCCGCCCGGCCGGTTGCCATTCCGCCCAACCGGGGCGATATTTGTGCCGCCGACGGGCGAATCCTGGCTACTTCCGTTCCTTACTACGAGTTGCGTTTCGATCCGGTGGCGGTGAAGAACAAGGTGTTCCAGGAGCAGGTAGACAGTCTTGCCTATCGATTGTCGAATTTTTTCAAGGACGGAAGCAAGGAATTTTATAAAAATAAATTGACGAGCGCGCGGAAAGGGAAACATCCGAATCGCTATCTGCTGTTGAACCGGCGGAAAGTCAATTACACGGAACTGAAAACCATTCGGGAATTTCCGATTTTCCGGTTGGGAAAGAACAAGGGCGGTTTTCAGGCGATTGTTTGCAATGAACGCATCCAGCCCCACAAGAATCTGGCGGTTCGTACGATCGGCTATTTGAACGAGTCGGCGGACGGTCTGCAGGAGGGACGGGTCGGTCTGGAAGCCGCTTTTGAAAATGAGCTGAAAGGCGAAAACGGCTGGGGAATGAAACGGATGATGTCCGGAACATGGATGACTTTGACGGAACAGGAGCCTGTGGACGGGCACGATGTGATTACCACGATTGACGTGGATTATCAGGATATTGTCCAGCATGCGTTGAAAAGTCAGTTGGAGAAAAAAGCGGCGAGCCACGGCACGGCCATTTTGATGGAGGTGAGGACGGGCGATATCAAGGCGATTGCCAATCTGGCGAGGGGCAAGGACGGGGAATATGTGGAAAGCCAGAATTTTGCCATCAGCAGTGCCGGGGAGCCCGGTTCCGTCATCAAGGCGGCTTCCATGATTGCCTTGCTGGAAGACGGGCATGTCACACCGCAGGATACGATTGCGCTGGGAAAAAGCGGGGTGTACGAGTTTTACGACCGGAAGATGACGGAATCGCACGGCGGACTGGGCAAGGTGACGGTTTCCCAAATGTTGGAGAAGTCCGCCAACGGGATTTCCAAATTGGTGAATGATAAGTACAAGGAAAATTCTGCGAAATTTGTCAATCGCTGGTATGCCATGGGGTTGGACAAGAAGACCGGAATTTGCCTGCCGGGAGAGGCGGAGCCTTATATCAAACATCCCGGGGATAAAAATTGGACAGGGATTACCCTGCCTTGGATGAGTATCGGGTACGAGGTGAAAATCACGCCGTTGCAACTGCTTTCGTTTTACAATGCGATAGCGAATGACGGGCAGCGGATGCGTCCCCGTCTGGTGAAGGAAATCCGCAACCGGGGAGAGGTCGTGAAGTCTTTTGCGCCGGAAAAGGTCGGCGAGAGAATATGCAGCCGGAAAACGTTGGGCGAAATCAGGGAGATGCTGGAAAGTGTCGTGGAGAACGGTACCGCCCGGAACATCCATACGTTGAAATACCGCATTGCCGGAAAAACGGGTACCGCCCGCCTGGCAAACAATTCGGGCGGATATACCGGTGGCTACCGGGCAAGTTTTGTCGGCTATTTCCCGGCAGATTGTCCTTTGTATTCCTGCGTTGTGGTGATAGACAATCCGACCAACGGATATTATGCGAGTTCGGTATCGGCTCCCGTGTTCCGGGAGATTGCCGACAAGGTGTATTCCATGGCGTATGTGCAGTACGGACAGCCTGAGTACGAGGCGGACCATTCCTTGCCGGTGTGCAAGAGCGGGTTGAAAAAGGATTTCATCGCTGTTTTTGATGATTTGGACATGGAATTGGACGGTTTGGGCGATGTCCGGGAAACGGATTGGGTCATTACGGCAAGCGCGGAAGCGGAGAATGTGGTGCTGAAACCCCGGCGAATCAATTATTCCACCGTGCCCAATGTGCGGGAAATGGGATTGAAGGATGCGCTGTATGTGTTGGAAAATTCCGGTTTGAAAGTAGGGGTCACGGGAGCCGGCATGGTGCAGAAGCAGTCTTTGCGACCGGGAAGCGAGGTGCCCCGGGGGACTTATATACAGATAGAATTAAGATAAATAAATAGCTCATGATTTGATTGCAGGAAGCCATGAAACCATTGAAAGAACTGTTAACGGGAGTAGATGCGGTGAAGGTGTGCGGAAGCCTTGACATCCAGGTGGAAAAGGTGCATTTCGATTCGCGCAAGGTGGAAAAGGGAGATTTGTTCGTTGCCCAGCGAGGTGTCCATGCCGACGGGCATGCTTTTATTGAAAAAGCGGTGTCACTGGGGGCAAGTGCGGTGGTTTGCGAGGAACTGCCTGACCGGTTGGACGAGCGGGTCACGTATGTCGTGGTCGCCGACTCTTCGTTTGTCTTGGGAATGCTTGCTTCAAATTATTACGGCAATCCTTCCCGTTTGCTGAAACTGGTCGGAGTGACCGGTACGAACGGCAAGACGACGACGGCGACATTGTTGTATGAACTGGTGCGGTTTGCCGGACACAAGGCGGGATTGCTGTCTACGGTTTGCAATTATATCGGAGAGGAAAAGATAGCCGCCACCCACACGACTCCGGATGCTCTTGCTATCAATGAGTATATCCGCCGCATGGCAGATGCCGGTTGCGAATATTGTTTCATGGAGGTGAGTTCCCATGCGGTTCACCAGAAACGAATCGCCGGACTGGAGTTCGACGGGGCGATTTTCTCAAACATCACGCACGACCATCTGGATTACCACAAGACGTTCAAGGCTTACATCGAGGCGAAAAAAGCTTTCTTTGACGGCCTGCCCGCCTCGGCTTTCGCCCTGACGAATGCGGACGACAAGAACGGAATGGTCATGCTTCAGAATACGAAGGCACGCCGGTATGCCTATTCTTGCCGGACGCTGGCGGACTTCAACGGCAAGATCGTTGAGAGGCGGCTGGACGGCACTTTGTTGAATGTGGACGGTACGGAAGTATGGACCAAGTTCACTGGCGATTTTAACGCCTACAATATATTGGCGGTGTATGCTTCCGCCTGTTTGCTGGAATTTGAGAAAGAAGAGGTGTTGGGGTATGTGAGCCGGTTGGTTCCGGTTGCCGGGAGGTTTGAAACGATTGTTGCACCTTCCGGGATGGTGGCGATTGTCGATTACGCCCACACGCCGGATGCCGTTGAGAATGTGCTTTCCACCATCCGTGGACTGGTGCGGAAAGGTAACCAGGTGATTACCGTGGTGGGTGCCGGTGGCGACCGCGACAAGACGAAGCGTCCGGAAATGGCGGAGGCGGCTTGCCGTTATAGCGACCGGGTGATTCTGACTTCCGACAATCCGCGCAGCGAGGAACCGGAGGCGATTATCGAGGACATGTGGGCAGGCGTGAAGGCGGAGGATCGGGACAAGGTCTGTGCCATAGCGGACCGCAGGGATGCCATTCAAAAGGCGATTTCCATGGCTTCGTCCGGAGACATCGTGCTGGTTGCCGGAAAGGGACACGAGGATTATCAGGAAATCAAAGGCGTGAAGCATCATTTCGACGACAAGGAAGTGATTCGGGAGTTTTTAGGTATGTAAAATCATTGAAAATTTATAGGTTATGTTTTATTATTTGTTTCAGTATTTAAAGGAACTTGATTTTCCGGGAGCCGGCATTTTTCAGTACATTACTTTCCGTTCGGCTTGTGCTATCATTTTGTCTCTGGCGATTGCCATGATTGGTGGAAAAAAGATTATCCAGATATTGCGAAGCCGGCAAATCGGTGAGGGAATCCGGGATTTGGGATTGGCGGGGCAGATGGAGAAGAAAGGAACTCCCACCATGGGGGGCATCATCATTCTGCTGGCTATTTTGGTGCCTGTGTTGCTGTTTGCCCGTTTGGACAATATTTATATCCAGTTGATGCTGATTACCACCGTTTGGTTGGGACTTATCGGTTTTGCGGACGATTACATCAAGGTGTTCCGCAAACACAAGGAAGGATTGAAAGGCCGTTTCAAGATTATCGGTCAGGTGGGTTTGGGAGTGATTGTAGGTTTGACCCTTTACCTGAGCGATGATGTGGTGATTCGCGAAAGGGCGGGAATCATGGATTTTGGGGTGAGAACCAGCATTGTGGACGAGGGATTTGTGGACGATGAAGTGCGGGTTTTGACCAAGGATATTAAATCGACCAAGACCACGATTCCGTTTTTCAAGCACAACGAACTGGATTACGCCTGGTTCACCTCGTGGGCAGGAAAATATGCGGACGGACTGGGATGGTTGTTGTTCGTGCTGGTAACGATTTTCATCATTACCGCCGTGTCGAACGGTGCCAACCTGACGGACGGACTGGACGGTCTGGCGACGGGAACTTCGGCGATCATCGGTGCCACGCTCGGCGTTCTGGCATACGTTTCGGGAAACATGGTGTATGCCGATTACCTGAATATCATGTATATCCCTCATTCCGGCGAATTGGTGGTGTTTGGAGCGGCTTTTATCGGGGCGACGATCGGTTTCCTTTGGTACAATGCTTTCCCCGCCCAGGTGTTTATGGGAGACACGGGCAGCCTGTCCATCGGAGGTATCATAGCCGTATTTGCCATCATCATCCACAAGGAACTGTTGATTCCGGTGTTGTGCGGTATATTCCTCGTGGAAAATTTGTCGGTAGTGATGCAGGTGGGTTACTTTAAATATACCAGACGGAAGTACGGAGAGGGACGGAGAATATTCCTGATGGCTCCGTTGCACCATCATTTTCAGAAGAAGGGAATTTCCGAGTCGAAGATTGTCAATCGATTCTGGATTGTGGGAATTATTTTGGCAGTAGTGACCATTGTGACGCTGAAAATAAGATAAGACGGGAAATCCCGGTGTATGAATTTAAGGTTACAGGATATGAAACTGGTTGTTTTGGGTGGTGGTGAAAGCGGTGTTGGAGCCGCCTTGTTGGGAAAGAAATTGGGCTACGAGGTTTTTCTGTCGGACAAAGGCGCCTTGGCGGAGAAATATCGGGAGGTATTGCTGAAACAGGGGCTGGAGTTTGAAGAGGGCCGTCATTCGGAGGACCGGATTTTTGCGGCGGACCTGGTGGTGAAAAGTCCCGGAATCCCGGAAACCGTGCCGATGATTGTCCGGTTGCGGGAACGGGGCGTGGAGGTGATTTCGGAAATCGAGTTTGCCGGAAGACATACTGCTGCCCGGTTCGTGTGCATCACCGGAAGCAACGGAAAGACCACGACGACTTTGCTGGTGCATCATATCCTGACGCATGCCGGAGTAGATGCCGGTTTGGCGGGAAATGTGGGCAAAAGTCTCGCCGGACAGGTGGCGGAGGAGGCGCACCCGCTGTATGTGGTGGAATTGTCCAGTTTCCAGTTGGACGGCATGTTCCGTTTTCGGGCGGACATCGGCATACTGACCAATATTACGCCGGACCACCTGGATCGGTACGACCATAAGTTTGAGAATTATATCGATTCCAAATTCCGGATTCTGAACAATATGTGTCCGGAGGATTTGTTCATATACGGAGCGGATAGCGAGGCGGTGCGACAGAAACTTTCCACTTTGGAGGTGAAGCCTGCCGCAGCCGGATTTACCTATGGTGGAGAGGAAAAGGCGGAAGGTGCCTGGATGGAAGGGGAGTGTATCGTGGCGCGTATGGGCGCAAGGTGCTTCCGGATCAACAAAAACGAAGTCAGCATCAAGGGACGCCACAATGTTTACAATGCCATGGCAGCCATCCTGGCGTGTATGCGTCTGGGACTTGAGGACGAACAGATTGCCGAGGGCTTGCGGACCTTTCCGCAGGTGGAGCACCGTTTGGAAACGGTGCGGGTGAAAGACGGCGTTACGTATGTCAACGACTCGAAGGCAACCAATGTGGATTCCGCCTGGTATGCCCTGGATAGCATGGAGACGCCGGTGGTGTGGATTGCCGGCGGAACGGACAAGGGGAACGATTACAGCGTGTTGTTCGAACTGGTTCGTCAAAAGGTGAAGACATTGATTTGCATGGGACTGGATAACCAGAAACTCATCGAAAGTTTTTCCCCGTATTGTGAAGTGGTCGATACGGACAATTTGTCCGATGCCATGAAGGCGGCGCAGGAGCGGGCGCAGAGCGGCGATACTGTATTGCTTTCACCCTGTTGCGCCAGTTTTGATTTGTTTAAGAATTATGAAAACCGGGGCGAATTGTTCAAAGAGGCGGTGCGGAAATTATAGACCAAACGTAACGGAATGATTAACTGGAAGGAAAAAATAGCATTCAAGGGGGACAAGACTCTCTGGTATGTCATCATCATGCTGATGATTATTTCGGTGATGCTGATTTATTCGTCTACCGGCAGGCTGGCTTACAACAAGCAAGACGGAAATACGTGGTTTTACCTGATGAAACAATTGGGACTGATTCTGGGCTGTTTCGGCGTGTTGTTCGTCATGCAGACCTTTTCGTGGCGTTGGCTGTACCGGAATACGGGGCTGTTGCTTGCCGGAGCCGCCTTTCTGCTGGTGATGGCCGCTTTCGGCGGGGACAATATCAACGGTGCGGGGCGTTGGATCAGGGTTCCTTTGGTGGGTATCACCTTTCAGCCTTCGGAATTTGCCAAAATAGCGATTGTGATTTATACGGCGAGGCTGTTGTCCGATTATCAGACGGAGCGTTGGTGCGATGACGAGGCTTTGAGAAAATTCTGGATGCCGGCGTTGGTGATAGGATTGATATTTTTGGACAACTTCTCGACTTCGGCGTTGATAACGCTGGTGTGTGTCGTCATGTTTTTAGTGGGACGGATGAGGTGGCGACTGTTGTTCAAGACGGTCGGCGCTTTGGTCGGACTGTTGGCGCTGGTGATTGTTTTGGCATTGACGGTACCGCAGGTGAAGGAATTCGGGCGGGTCGGAACGATCATCGCCCGCTTGACGGCTTTTTTTGTTCCGGAGGCCAAGAGGGGAGACGGGGAAAACGGCAAGAAGGATTACCACATGCAGTCGGAACGCGCATGTATGGCCATTGCCCAGGGGGGATTGGTCGGACGCGGTCCGGGTAACAGCGTTCAGCGCAACATGTTGCCCCATGCCTATTCGGATTTTATTTATGCGATTATCATAGAGGAATATGGTCTGGCTGGCGGAATCTTCGTGCTTTTGCTGTATGCCGTCATTTTGTTCCGTGCCGGCGTCATTGGCAGGAAAAGCATGATGTCCGATCATTTGAATCCCCGGGGAACCCCGGAGGCGTTTCCGGCGTTTTTGGTGGTCGGACTGGGATTGACCGTGGTCTTTCAGGCGTTGTTTCACATGGGGGTGAATGTCGGCGCTTTGCCGGTCACCGGACAGACTTTGCCTATGGTGAGCCTGGGAGGAACGTCCATGTGGTTTACGAGTGCCACGTTCGGAATCATTCTTTGTGTGGCCTATTCCTGTACCGCAGAGGGGCAGGAGGCGGAACGGCGGAGAGCGGAAAGCGGAGGTTTTGGAAGATGGGACAGTCGGGTTTACATGCCGGAGGATGAGGAGGAAGATGAGGAGTTTCCGGAAATGGAGGAAACACCGGCTTCCTATGACAGTCGGCGGTTCGGACGCCGGGAGCCGCTGGCGGAAGATTTCGACATCATGAATGAAAACGGATTTTCGGACATGGAGGATCAGTTGGAAGACGAGGGAAGAGCGGTTTTGAAGGAATTGAGGAGGAGAGACCGAAACAGGGGAACGGAATATTAAAAGTAATGTTGAAGATATGAAACGAGTGATAGTTAGCGGTGGCGGAACAGGCGGGCATATTTTTCCCGCCCTGTCCATAGCGAATGCCTTGAAGCGTCTGGAGCCGGATGTTGACATCCTGTTCGTGGGAGCGGAGGGGAAAATGGAAATGGAAAAAGTGCCGGAAGCCGGTTATCGCATTGAAGGATTGCCGGTGCGGGGTTTGCAACGCCGCTTGACGTTCGAGAACGTGAAAGTATTGATGAATCTGTGGAAGAGCTTGCGGAAAGCGAAGCGGATTCTTCGGGAGTTCAAGCCCGATGTGGTGGTCGGAGTGGGGGGATATGCCAGCGGACCTATCGGACGGGTCGCCGCGAAAGCCGGTATTCCCTTGATTTTGCAAGAGCAAAACTCTTATGCCGGGGTGACGAACAAGCTGCTTGCCCGGAAGGCGACCCGTATCTGTGTCGCTTATGACGGCATGGAGCGTTTTTTCGACAAGCAGAAACTGGTCTTTACGGGCAATCCGGTGAGAAAGGATTTGTTGACCGCCCGGACGGCACGGGAGGAGGGCATTGCCTTTTACGGGCTGAATCCCCGAAAAAAGACGGTGCTGGTCACGGGAGGCAGTCTGGGTGCCGGAACCATCAATAAAGCCGTGAAAAAGCATATTGAAAAGATTGCCGCCTGGGAGGACGTGCAGGTGATATGGCAGTGCGGCAGCTATTATTATGAAAATCTGAACCGGGAAGTGGGGGGGAATCTTCCGGAAAACATCCGCCTGATGGCATTTTTGAAACGTATGGACTTGGCTTATGCCTGTGCGGATATTGTTGTCGCCCGTGCCGGGGCGGGAACCATTTCGGAACTGTGTTTGCTGGAGAAAGCGGCGGTGCTGATTCCTTCGCCCAATGTCGCTGAAGATCACCAGACCAAGAATGCCATGGCTTTGGTGGACAAGAATGCCGCCGTGATGCTGAAGGATGCCGAGGCGGAAGAACGGTTCGGACAAGTGTTGGAGGAACTATTGCAGGACGAGGCACGGTGCGCCGGTTTACGGAAGAATATTGCAGCGCTTGCCTTGCCTGATTCGGATGAAAAAATCGCAAGGGAGATATTGGATGTGATTAACGGATGATGTACAAATGGAAGTTATACCGGACACGATAAGACATATTTATTTCCTGGGTATCGGAGGCATTGGCATGAGTGCCCTCGCCAGGTATTTTAAGGCGAAAGGTTTCGAGGTTGCCGGATACGACCGCACGTCTTCCGCCTTGACGCATAAAATGCAGTCGGACGAAGGTTTTCGGATTAATTACCAGGACGAGGAGGCGATGATAGAGGAGGCGTTCCGTTGTCCGGAAACCACCCTGGTCGTTTATACTCCTGCCATTCCTGCCGATAGCCGTCAACTGGCTTTTTTCAGGAACAACGGATTCGCTGTGCATAAACGGGCGGAGGTGTTGGGGATGATTTCCCGCCGGGGCAAGGCGATATGCGTTGCCGGTACGCACGGAAAGACGACGGTTTCCACGATGACGGCTTTCCTGCTGCATCATTCCTCTGTCGGTTGTAATGCGTTCCTGGGCGGGATTTCGGCGAATTTCGGCACCAACTTGCTGTTGAATCCGGTATCCCCTTATATCGTTATCGAGGCGGATGAATTCGACCGTTCGTTCTTGCACCTGACTCCCGCATCGGCTGTCATTACCTCCATGGACGAGGACCATTTGGATATTTACCAGAACAAGGAGAATCTGACGGAAGCGTTTGAAGCGTTTGCTGGGAAAATTCAGGAAGGCGGACTGCTGTTTCTGAAAAAAGGATTGACCTTGGCAAACAGCAACGTTACCGGTTATTACGGTGTGGAAACGGAGGCGGATTGTTATGCCGACCGTTTGAGGGTGGTGGAAGGACGTTATGTTTTCGATTATCATGGCAGGGGCGTGGTGATGAAGGATTTGGTTTGCGGTATCCCCGGACGCCTGAACGTTGAGAATGCGACTGCCGCCATTACGCTGGCTTTGGAAGCCGGGGTCGCTCCGGAGGAGATTCGCAAGGCTTTGCCTGAATTCAGAGGGGTTGCCCGGCGTTTCAATGTTCACGTGAATGACGGAAAAAGAATTTATATCGATGATTATGCCCATCACCCCCGGGAGATAGAGGCGACATTGAAATCCATACGGGAGATTTGGCCCGATCGTCCGCTGACGGTTGCTTTTCAGCCGCATTTGTATTCCCGGACCAAAGATTTCTATCTCGGTTTCGCCCGAAGCCTGAGTCTGGCGGACGAGGTGATGTTGCTGGACATTTATCCGGCACGTGAATTGCCCTTGCCGGGCGTGACCTCCGAATTGATTCGGGAACATTTGACGGTGCCGGGGCGTATTTTGAGCAAAGAGGCTCTTGTGGAATACGTTTCAGGGGATTTTCGCCAGGGCATTCTGGTGACGATGGGTGCCGGCGACATAGACCGGCTGGTCGGTCCGATCAAGGAGCGGTTGGGTGGTTCTTGACGTTTTAAAACGATGTTTGAGACATGAAAAAAGCATTGCCTTACATATTATCTGTCAGTTTATTTGCATACCTGATAATTGTGCTTACCTTTGCATCGACAAAGTTGGGGAAGGTAAAGTGCAGGGATGTGCAGGTTGTCGTTGACGATACCGGAGAAAACGCGTTTATTGACGAAGAGGATGTCTTGCAGTTGATTAAGCGGAATTACGGGGAACTGAAAGACGTGGATATTGTCAGTATTGACAAAGACAGTATGGAATGCGTTTTGGTTAGGAATTCGGTGATCAAGTCGGCTCAGGTTTACTACAATTTAGATGGTCGTTTCCATGTAGAAATCACACAACGAAGGCCTGTTTTGAGAGTCATGTCAGGCGAAGGATATTATGTGGATTAAGATGGAACGGTGATGCAATTGTCCGTAAAATATACGTCA
>CAYNXE010000019.1:9570-19056 GCA_964400995.1 uncultured Odoribacter sp. | reverse complement strand
AGGATTGGTCCAAGAAAGATTACTATCTGGGGGTGAGGTTCGAGTCGGTACAACCGTTGCTGTTGGAGAACATGGGGTGGTTGTTGCTGGCTTCCGGTTTCTGTATGTTCGCCTTGATGTTCGTTTTTGGTATAACGATCGTGGTGATCATGCGTCAGCAGAAACTGTCGGTCATCAAGAACGATTTCATCAATAACATGACGCATGAGTTTAAGACGCCTTTGGCGACAATATCCCTTGCGACCTCCGCGCTGACCAAGGAGAAAGTGTTGAATGACAAGGAACAGATTCTGAAGTTCAACACCATGATCAAGAGTGAGAACAACCGGATGAACAAGTACGTGGAGCGGATATTGCAGCAGGCGAAACTTGACCGTCGGGAGTTGCAGATCAACAAGGTGAAAGTGGATGTCAATGAATTGGTGCGCGAGGCGGTTGAACATTTCTTTTTGTTGGTGCAGGATGCAGGAGGGGCGTTGGAATGCAGGCTGGAAGCTCATGATTTCATTTTGGCGGTGGACGAGGTGCATCTGATGAATGCCGTTTGTAATTTGATTGATAATGCCATAAAATATTCCGCCGGTCCGCCTGAGATTCAGGTGTACACCCGGGACAGCGAGGACGCTTATGTCATCGGGGTTCAGGACCACGGCATTGGCATATCGAAGGACGACCAGAAGAAGGTGTTCAAGCGGTTTTACCGCGTTCCGAGCGGGAATGTCCATAATGTGAAGGGGTTCGGACTGGGACTGAGTTATGTGAGGTCTATCGTGGAATTGCATAATGGAGAGGTTCGCCTGATTTCCAAGAAAAATAAAGGAACTTTGGTTGAAATAGCATTAAAAAAGGAATAAAAAATAAGGTATGGCACAGAAAATTTTGTTAGTGGAAGACGATCCTTGCTTTGGTTCGGTTTTGAAATCTTATTTGGAATTGTCTGATTATGACGTGACCTTGTGTGTGAATGGCAATGACGGGCTGGAAGTTTTCCGGAAAGATAAATTTGACATCTGTTTGCTGGATGTCATGATGCCCGAGATGGACGGTTTTACTTTGGGCAAGAAAATCAGGGAGATAGACACCTCCGTTCCGTTTGTGTATATCACAGCCAAGAGCATGAAAGAGGATATGAAGCACGGTTATGAGATCGGGGCGGACGATTATATCGTCAAACCTTTTGATTCCGAGGTGCTGATTCTGAAGATTAAGGCCATATTGAGCCGCAGCAAGCACGAGGAGGTTGAGGTGAAACCCAAATTCATCCATATTGGGGGATATGTTTTTAATACGGAGTTGCGAACGATTTCTAAAAATGAGGAGCAAATCAAGCTGACCCCCAAGGAAGCCCGTTTGCTGGAACTGCTGTATAACTACCGTGACGGGTTGTTGCCCCGGGACAAGGCGTTGACGGAAATCTGGGGAAACAACGATTATTTCACCGCCCGCAGCATGGACGTGTATGTGACCAAATTGCGGAAATATTTCAGGGAGGAGGACAAGATCAAGATTGAAAATGTCCACGGCTCGGGTTTCCGCTTGGTGATTGAAGAATAGACAAGACGTTTGGCTATGGTAATTACGGGTATCATTTATCGAATGATACCCGTAATTGCATAATGCTTCAGGGATTCACCTGAATCTGCCGGGATCCGCTATGGGCGCTGTATTCCGGAGCGTAGATGCTTTGGAAGGTGGCGATGCCGTCCTGGTAGGAGCCGGCTTGGTTGACCCAGACGGGGTATTCGAGCACGTAGGTGCCTCGGCTCAAGGCAGTAAAGAAGAAGTTGGTTGCCGCATTCTTGATTTCCTGATAATAGACCGTACCGAATTTCCAATGGTTGCCGGATAATTGCTCGACCGGTTCAAAGCATCCGGCTCTCAGTTCTTTCAAATGCAGAAATTCCATGTCCCTGTTCAGGGTGAAGGTCAGGCGGATGATGACTTTGTCGCCGACTTTCAGCGGTTGCTTGTCCAAAGGAAGCAATTCGGCTACGCCTTTGGCGTTGTTTTTCTCCACATATAATTTTTTGTCGATGCTGATTTCCGTCTTTTGTTTTTTGACCTGATTCAATTTTTCAAAATATTGCAAATACAGTCCGCCCCAGCTCGGTGCGTCCGTTTCTTTGGTCATTTTCACCGTGAGCATATCCGGGCGTATCTCGGAGGAAGAGTAGGATTTCTTCAGGTATCCGAGCGGTTCGCTCGTTTGGGACGTGGATAGTTGCTGATTGCCCAAGCGGACAGTCAGTTGCTCTTTTTCGGACAGCAGGTCGTTTCCGGTCAGCAACAAGGCGTAGATGGCGTCCACGGTGGAAGGCACGCTTCCCCAGTTCTGGACCTGCTTTTGCCGGAGCAGCCATTGTTTCATCAGGTTGACCTCTTTCGTATTGCCTTCAACCAGAGTGAAAGCCTCCATGATAGCGGTGTGTATCTGTACGGCGGAATTTCGATAATATACGTTCCGGTTGTTCGGCCAGTACATGCCGTCTTCCGGTGTGGTGACGGCGTATTGACGCAGAGATTCCAGTATGTTCCGGGCTTCGTCCTGAAAACCGTAGTTGTTCAGGGTAATGGCGGATATTGCTTTTTCATAGAGCGAGAAGTCGGACCATTGTTTTCGCACCAGAGCAAGGTAATGCTTGTGGGCTTCCAAGGCGTCTCCTAACGGAATGTCCCGGTAAAAGCTCCGGACGTACAGATAGAGGAGTTGGTTGTAATTTATTTTACTGTTTTTGTTTTTGAAGTCCGATTTTATCTGGTTGTCCAGGTAATGGAGTCCCTTGATTTGCATCTGTTTGACACCGCCGTCTGCCTGAAAATCTCCGACCGTTGCGGCTCGTGACAGGATGGTTAGCAGGTTGGTGGTGATGAAGGGATTGGAATACATACCTTTGAACCAACTCCAGCCACCGTCGGCATTCTGTAATTGTTTCAGTTGCTTTAAGGCTTGTTCTTGTAGATAGTGTAACCGGTTTTCGTCAAACAATTCGCTCAGTTTTTGCATCTGTTCTGTTTCGTTTTCCGCATCCAGCACCCAGGGAGAGGCTTCCAGTAGGACGGATTTTAATTCGGCATTGCGCGCCAGTTGGGAAAGCAGGGTGGGGGTGCCGGGGGTATTCTTCCATTGGCGTATGGCTGTCGCTATCTGCGGATTGGAGCGTATGATTTTGTTGGCAATGGTGTTCACGTAAAAAGAGGCGCTGATAGCGGTGGTGTTCTCTTGTTGCGGTTCGCTTAGCGAGGGCAAGGCCAGTACGGCATACCAAATCGGATTGGCTGCCAGTTCCAGCGTCAGCCGGTAATTTTTCCGGGAAGAGGAGGACCGCTCCAATGTGTACGTATGCGTGCCGGTTTGGGTGGAGAAAATCGGCAGGGTTTCCGTCAGCAGGATTTCATTGGGCAGGACGGGCAGCAGATGCTGTTCGCCGTCGCTGAATGTCCGGTTGCCGGCAAAAATCCGGCAGCCTGCCAAATCAATGTTTTCCGGAATCTGTAACGTGAAGTCCAGTGTTTGGCTGGCGTTGGGCTTGATTTGGAAGTCGGCTGTTTGTTTCAGCAGGATTTGCTGGTTGCCCGGTAAAAATAATTCCACGCCCGCCGTGCCTTGTTGCAGGCTGTCGGTGAGGTTGCTGACCGTAACTTTGAGGACGGCACGGTCGCCGCTTCTGAAAAAACGGGGCAGGTTGGGACGGACCATCAAGGGCTTGGAGGTGGTAATGGTGCGCGTCAGTGTGCCGTGTGCCAGTTGTTGAGTGTAGGCAAGGAGGTTGAATTTCCAATTGGTGAGCGACTGGGGTACTTTAAAACGAATATGCAAATCGCCGGCGGAATCCGTCTGAAGCTGGGGATAGAAGAAGGCGGTTTCCTGAAAGTCCGTTCTGTAGGTGATTTCACTGACCGGAGAACTGCCTGCTTCTGCGTTTGTGGTCGGGGCGGCAAGGTCGGCAGCTGCTCCTCGTGCAAGTGCCTTGCTGCTCATTTTGGCTCCTGTGACGTGGACGAATCCGTCGGAATCTCCGAAATCTTCTAATTCGACAGCTTCAAGTTTGTTGACTGCGAAAGTACATGTTTCCCTGTCGGTGAAGTTGCTGCCGAATGTATTTAACTCGTAGAACTTGAACCCCGGATATTTGAGTCCGCCGGCAAGCCGGTAAGGCATCCTTCTCCATTGCCATCCCTGATAGTCGTAGGGGATGTTCCAGTTGTATCTGAAATTCGGATACAGGTATGCCGGATGAAAATCGAGGGTATGCGGGCTTAGTTTGTCCAGGGAGGCGTCATACATGAAGGCAAGTGCCTGTGTGGGTGTCGCTTCGCCTTGTTCATTCAGAATGCGGATGCTCCATTCTTCTTGCTGTCCGGGCACGAGGTGATCCCGGAAAGTGGAGGTCTGGAAAGTCAGGGTGCGATTCCTTTCTTGCTGGTCAATCTGTATGGTTTCTTGGAAATTTTTCTTGTCTTTCACGTAATAAACGGTCAGCCAGATTCTTTTTCCGTATGTCGCCAGATAAGGAATGTCGATATTTATGATGCTGTCGGACAGGTGGAGGTACCTTCTTCGGAGCAGTCTGTCGGCATTGTTTATTTCATACAATACATAGGCGTTCGGAGCGGATGTGCCGAATCGTATGCGGGCGGTGTCTCCTGGGAGGCAGACCGTTTTTTCTTCGATGAGCCAGGAGTAGGTAGGCACCGGCGGTCTCCGGTCTTTTGCCGAATACAGGTAAAAGATTTGTTTCGATTCGGTGTCGCCATGTTTCACGCAGAAAAGGTAGGCACCTGATGGTTCTTTCGACAGGACCGGATATAGGGTGTCTCTTTGGGTTATCCGGATTTCGCCTTGCAGGACGGTTCGGGCAACGATGGTGTCCTGCATGTCGAGGTTGACAAGCAGTGTCTTGGGCGCTTGCAATTGATAAATGGAATACTGAACGGTTTGCGGTTGCACATGGGGTGGCAGGTGATCCAGTTCGACGACAAAAGGCGTGGAGTTTGTCTTGTTGATTTGCTGGGGAACGGACAACTGCGGAGTGGCGGTGCCGGTATAAACCGCGATTTGAAGTTCGTTTTCCTGGGTTTCTCCTTTGGAATCGGTGGTTTTGACTTTGATTTTGTAAAACAGCGGTCGGGCATGGTTTGCCTTGTCCGCCTGGGCTTTGAAATGGATGAGGAATTGCCCCTCCGGGTCGGTGGTTGTGATGCCCTGGAGTATATTTTCCTGTGGTGCGTACCGCTCCCAGGAGGAGACGGAGATTTCATACTGTACTTCCTGGCCGGCATGTGCGATGCCTGAAAAACTTTTCACCAGACCGGTAACGTGAATGGAATCGCCGAGGTAATAGGTCTGACGGGGCGTCTGGAGCGTAACCTCGAATTCGGGGCGTTTGTATTCTTCAACGTGAATCCGGCTGTTTCCACCGTGGTCGCTTGTCAGTCGGTAGGTGCCGTTCAATAGCTGTTCCGGAAGGACGAAATTCCCGGCAAACGAACCGAAAGAATCGCTGAGGGCTTTTTGCTCGGCAATCGTTTTGCCGTTCGGGTCTTTTAACTGGACATTGATTTTTTTTCGGGTGAACGGATAAAGGGTGTCTGTGGTTGCCATCCACGTAATGCCTTGGAAATATACGATTTGTCCGGGCTGATACAGGGAACGGTCGGTGATAAAGGTGATTTGTGCCCGCTGCTCTTCGTTGGGGTAATATCCGTATGCCTGTTGAATCGTGCCGTTGGGGTTGGCGGGGTTCACTACCTGGAAAGAGAAAGCCTTGTTGGGTGCAATGGTATAGGTGGCAAACCCTTTTTCATTGGTGAAAACGGAGTCGCTTAGGATTAATTTCGGGTATCTTTCCTTGTATATGAATATTTTGGCGTTCTTGACGGGCTGTCCGCTCTTCCAGTCGTTCACCTGGAAATAGCGTTGCCGGTTTCTGGTTTGCGAGGCGCAGAACAGTTGGCTGCATATAAAGTTGCTGGTAATGGAATCCTGCGTTTTCGGCGTTTTTAAAACTATCTGATAAAGTCCGGTTGTCGGCACGGGAATGAAAAAGGTCGTGTCGTGAATGTTTAAATGATTCTGCAAACGGTGTACGGACGTGTGTACGGTTGTCCGGGGTACTTTCCCGTTTTTGGCTTCTCGGAATTTTTCAGTGCTCGTCAGTATCCGGTTCAGTTGGATTTGTACCTGGGGAAGATTGCAGGAACTGATTTTCACGGGTAGTTTCTCTCCGGGATAAAGTTGGTTCGGAATCGTCGTTTGCAGGGAGGGAGCCTGAATCGAGTTGAGCAGGTTGTGCAACAGATTGATTCGGCTGTAACGGGGGAATCGCTTGATACCCATTTGACAGAGTGCCTGTGCCTTTTCTTTGTTGGTTTTGCAGACGGCAACCGATTCGGGCTGATGCAGTTGGAGGTAGTCGGTGGGGAGCGTTTGCAAGTTCTGGATAAGGGCGGCTTCCTTGGCGATGATTTCCACGGACATGGGGGTGTCCGAGAACTTTTCCCGCATGGTTGCCAAAGTTTGCAGGTACAGGGAATCCCTGTCTGCCCAGTTAGCGTATCTGTGACAGTTGTCCAGACGTTCCAGGTCTGCCAGCAGCAGGGCGTTTTCTTGCCCTTCCTGTAACCTGAACCGAAGCAATTCCTGCCAGTATTTTAGGATATGGCTCTGTGCATCGAGGGATTGGACGGAAACGGGCATTTGGAGGAAAGTCTGCAAATCGCCCAATGCCTCTGCATCTTCCAGGTTGCTGATTGGCTGAAAATAGTATCTTCCTTGGTCAAGTTGCTTGATGGCACGGTGGCAAAGAAAATCGTACAGTGTGGGACGCAGGCTGTCGGAGGCATTGCCGGGAATGAGAATGGTTTGATAGTCCTTGACGGGAGTGCGCTGCAGGATTTCTCCGGGTTGGACGGAGGCGGAGAAATGGCTTAGGATTTTGTCCAGAAAAAGGTTGCCGCTCCACTCGTTTAGGTCTTCGGGAACCTCTCCTTGAAGTGGGGTGCGTTGGTTGATGCGGTAGTTGTTGTTGGCGTAATATTGCAGGTATAGTTCTCCTAAATAGGAATGCAGGATACATTGTGCCGGGATGTTTTTTTCTTGTGCGGTATAGGTTTCCAGTTCCTTCAGCATTTTCGGATAGTCGTTCCGATTGACTTGCAGACTGAACGTGGTTTTGAGAATCAGGGATTTGATGAGCAAGGGGGTGTTGTGTTCCGATTGGGCGGACCGGTACATTTCCCCGGCTGCCTGCAAGGCGGTTTGGGGGTATTTGTAGTAATGCCGGAGCAATGAATCCGGTATGTCGTTTTGGGCTTGACACAAAGCGTGTGCGAAGAATAAACCGATGAAAAGGCAGCGGAATTTCATAATTTCTAAGTTTTAAATCTGTTTATGCGAATGGGCTTTTGTCATATAGATGCCACTCCGCAAGAAATTCCATAAATTTAGCAAGAAATTGTGATAAAAAGGTGCGGAAAGGGGAAAATTAAGGACGAAAAAAGCAGATATTCATGACTTGAATCACGAATATCTGCTTGGTCAATTGCTTGCGGGGACGGATTACTCAAATTCCCCGTAGCGCAAGAAGTCGGTTGCGGCTTCGATGTCCTTGTACATAACCCTGTCTTGGCTGTTGAAAGGCACGACTTTCCGGAATTCCTTCAAAAATTCTTCCAGATAAGGCGAGGTTTTGACGGGTCTTTGCATATCTATCGCCTGGGCGGCGTTCATCAATTCGATGGCCAGGATTCGTTCAACGTTTCCTGCTACTTTGACCGTTTTGGTGGCGGCATTGCCTCCCATGCTGACATGATCTTCCTGTTCGTTGGATGAAGGAATGGAATCAACGGAGCAGGGGGTGCAGAGTTGTTTGTTCTGGCTGACGATGGCCGCTGCCGCATATTGAGGAATCATAAAACCGGAGTTCAAGCCGGGATTGGCCACCAGAAATTCAGGGATATGTCCCCGGTCGCCTGAAATCAGACGGTAGGTGCGGCGTTCGGAGATGCTGCCCAGTTCGGCAAGGGCGATGCTCAGGAAATCCAGTACCAGTGCCAGGGGCTGACCGTGAAAGTTTCCTCCGGAAACAATCAGGTCGTCATCCATAAATATGGTTGGATTGTCCGTTACGGAATTGATTTCACGCGCAACGACGGAGGCTACATACATGATGCTGTCTTTGCTGGCACCGTGAACCTGGGGCATGCAACGGAAAGAGTAGGGGTCTTGAACCCGGGTCTTTTCTTTTTTCTGGAATTCGGAATTTTCCAGCAAAGTCCGGATGTTGCGTGCCGTTTCTATCTGTCCGGGATGAGGACGAGCTTCCTGAATCTGGGGTAGGAACGGGTCGATGCGTCCATCGTAGGCTTCCAGAGACAATGCACCGATGATATCCGCATATTTCGCGATTTTGAATGCTTTCAACAAGGCATATACGGCGTGCGAACTCATGAACTGGGTACCATTTAGCAGGGCAAGGCCTTCTTTGGCGCCCAAGGCTATCGGAGACCAGCCGAATTTTGCATTGATTTCTTTAGCATCGCAAATCTTGCCTTTGTACCATACTTCTCCCTCGTTAATCAAGGGCAGGAAGAGGTTTGCCAGCGGGGCAAGGTCGCCAGAGGCTCCGAGCGAACCGAGCTCGCGAACAACCGGCAGGACGTCTTTGTTGAACATGTCGATGATGCGTTCCACGGTGACCAGTTGGACGCCCGATTTCCCCAAAGAAAGCGCATGGGCTTTCAGCAACAGCATCAGTCGGACAATATCCGTGTGTATGGGAGTGCCCACGCTACAAGCATGGGACATGACCAGGTTTGCCTGCAATTGGCTTAAATCTTCTTTCGAGATGCTGATTTTGCACAACGAACCGAAACCTGTCGTGATGCCGTATAACGGTTTGGCGGAGGTCTCTATTTTGTGGTCCAGATAGGCCTTGCAGTCGTTGATTAACTTCTTGCTCTCTTCAGAAAGGGCCAATTTGCAGTTCTTTTTCAATATCTTTTCGATGACCTCGAAGGTCAGAGGTGCGGGAGAAATATGATGTACCATAATGATTGAAATTAAAACGATGAATGAATTTGTTTGTGAATCTCATTGAGACGGGCGATGGACATGCCGGTTCCTTGCCCGTTCTCTCATTAAGGGCATCTGGAATCGTAGCCGTGGCTTTTCAATGGACGATCTTCCTTTTTGTATATCCGCATAAGCGACAGTTTCTTTGGTTCTTATTGGTGTTGCATCCGTTGAATCAGCTCGTCCGTCCGCACGTTGCTCTGTTCTCCGCTAAGCATATTTTTCAAGGATATGATTCCTTCCTGCATTTCGTTTTCTCCAACAAGGGCGACAAAGGGGATGCCTTTCTTGTCCGCATAGGTCATCTGTTTTTTCATCTTTGCCGCTTCCGGATAGATTTCCGCATTGATGCCGTTGGCACGCAATTGCTTTAACAGGGGCAGGCAATATTTTTCTTCCCGGCTGCCGAAGTT
>CAYNXE010000019.1:0-9470 GCA_964400995.1 uncultured Odoribacter sp. | reverse complement strand
TTGATTTCTGTTTGAATATCCAGGGCTTTGAGGTAGTCGAACACGGTGGTCAGTTCTTCGATGCCTTTCAGACCGACAGGGCTGTCTTTCAATACCTCCCGGAGTTTCGCCAGTTTGGTTTCGTTGTCGCCTTGCAGGTTCAGGATGGGCTGGAGTTTGGCTATCGCCTCCTCGCGAATGCCTTTGTCCCGCAATTCCGCATTGACGTTGTCCAGACCGATTTTGTCCATCTTGTCGATGGCAACGGTGATATCCGTCAATTGTTCCGGGTATCCGATGTTCTCGGCGATGCCCGCCAGGATTTTCCGGTTATTGAGCAACAGACGCACACGGATATTCAAACGGCGGTACACTTCGTCCACGATTTGAATCAGTTCCACTTCGTGCAACAGGGAGTCGCTGCCGACCACATCCACGTCGCATTGGTAAAACTCCCGGTAACGTCCCTTCTGTGGCCGGTCGGCGCGCCACACCGGCTGAATCTGATAGCGTTTGAAAGGAAAGGTCAGCTCGTTCTGGTGCTGTACCACGAACCGGGCGAAAGGCACGGTCAGGTCGTATCGCAATCCTTTTTCGGAAATCCGATTGGTCAATTTCAAGCTGTTTTTTTCAAGCAGCTCGTTTTCCGGTATGTTTCCGATGAAATCTCCGGAGTTCAGAATCTTGAACAGCAATTTGTCGCCTTCGTCCCCGTATTTGCCCATCAGGGTGGACAGATTCTCCATCGCCGGAGTCTCTAAAGGCATGTAACCGTATAATTTGAAGACATTCTTAATCGTGTCGAATATATAGTTGCGTTTCACCATGATTTCCGGTGAAAAATCTCTTGTCCCTTTCGGGATGGAAGGAGTCTGTGCCATGTTCTGTCGTTTTCTTATTTTTTTTTGTAAACTTAACAAAGATGCGGTTTATTCTTTAAATTCGCAAGAGAGTGATTGTATTTACGCAATAAAAATTTTGGGGCAAATAATGAGTTATTGGATTCGATATTTCAGATTGTCGAACAGGCGTTCGATTAATCGGCGATCGTTGACGATAATTTCAGCAATGCCTTTAATTTCATGCCTGAAATCCAGTTTTTTGCCGTAATTGGTTGTGAGTCCTTGGGGCAATTCAATGGTAATCAGGTAAGTTGCTACATGCATGTTTGCAATCTGTTCCTCTGTAGTGACTAGAGAAATAGAACTGACTCGACCATCAATGGAACCGTATTCCAGGTAGGGATAATTGTCTAGTTTGATAATTACAGGACTGGCGATTTCTACTTTGCCGGCTCCTGTTGCTGGTAGTAACATTTGTCCTAAAATTGTGTTTTTCTCAGGTACAATGCTGAAAATTTCTTCGCCGGTCTGGATGAATTGGTTGTCGGTTAGGAATTTTAGGAATTCTACTCGTCCGTTCATCGGAGCTTTGAGGACATATTTTTGTTCCCAGTTTTTGATGTTGTCTAATAAATCATTGTAGGAAGCGACGAGTTCCAGATGCATCTGTTGTTCTTTCTCTGCTTTTTCTGTTTTTAGCAGGTTTAGTTTGCCTTCGGCTTCGGCTATTTGAATATGGATGGTGGTGATGGATTTCTGGAGTTGTTGGTTTTCCGAACAAGTGTTCAGAAATTCGGTTTTCAAGTCGTCGTATTCTTTTTCGGTAATCATGTCTTTTAGATAAAGGCTGTTTTTCCTTTTCAGCCATTTATCGAGTATGTCCAGTTTTTCCCGGACGGTTAGTGTGTCGGAAGTGATTTGTCGAATCAGTATGTTTTGCCATCGGATGTAGTCTTTCAGGTTTTTGATTTGTTGTTCGTAGGTATTGTTCTGTTCGTGATTTCTGATGTTTTTTGCTGCGGTAAGGAATGCGAAATATTTAAGGTTGAGTTCTCCGAGTGAAACGTTTTCCGGAAGAGTGTCAATCAATAGTTGAGAATTGTTGTACAGGGGATTGATTTGCGATAGCAATCGGTCGATCTTCCTGATGTCTTCCGTGTTTGCGGAGTTCTGTATGGTGGCAAGGTAGGTGTTTTCTGTGACCGCCTCTTGAGGTGCAATGTGATGGAGCTTGATTCTGCCCGAGCTGCCTGCTACTAATTTTACGGGAGCCACTACGGAATTGACGGTGATTTGTCCGCTGACTATGTCCGGATATTTGATGAGCCATCCGAATACTAGAATTAGCAGGCTGAAGATGACGACGGCAATAGCTACCCATTGTCCGAAGCGGACAGGCATGCGGTCTATGATGTCACAGATTTCTTCATTTCTACGGGCGGATTGTTCTTTTTTCATTGTGCGTGAATTAGGTCGGGGGATTGATATTGGCTTTGGATAAGGGTGTAATAGTATTGCTTGTGTTGCATCAGGGATTCGTGATTCCCGATTTCTACAATCATGCCGTTTTTGAGGACGATGATTTGATCGGCTTTGCGGATTGTGCTGAGCCGGTGTGCCACGATGACGGCAGTCCGATTGGTGAAAGCGGCATCCAGAGCCTGTACGATTTTTTGTTCATTGACGGTATCTAGGGAGTTTGTGGCTTCGTCTAGGAAAAGGTAGTTTGGGCGTTTGTACAGGACTCTTGCGATGAGGAGACGTTGGCGTTGTCCGCCACTAAGGCCGCGTCCCATTTCTCCAATCATTGTTTGGTAGCCTTGGGGCATTTGTTCAATTTCCCGGGCGATGTGGGCGATTTCGACAGCTTGTTTTAGGGCGGGATAGTTTATCTCTTCCTCATTCAGTACGATGTTGTTCAAGATGGTGTCATTGAATAATTTGCCTTCTTGCATGACACATCCGCATTGCTCTCTCCATTGGCGCAGACTAATGTTGTTGACGTTCATGCCTCCGATTAAGATTTCACCGTAACTGGGTTTGTAAAGTCGTAGCAATAGTTTTAGCAGGGTGGATTTGCCACTACCACTGTCTCCGACAATGGCGGTGATTTTACCTTCCGGGATAATCAGGTTTATGTTTTTGAGTACGACAGGTGCGTGTGGAGCATATTGGAAGGAGAGGTTGTGCACAATCAGGCTTTTGTTTTGTGGCAGTGCGATGTTGTTGGAGACGCTGTCATTTTCCTCGTTGTCTATCTGATGGATTTCATTGATGCGCAGAAAACTGATTTTTGCATATTGGGCGGCTTGGATAAAACCGATAAATTGGCTTACGGGTCCGTTGAGCATACCGATGATGAATTGCACCGATACCATCACGCCGAAAGTGATGTCGCCGTTGATGACCGCAATGGCGCAGTAAAAAGTCACCAACATATTCTGCATGCTATTGATAAATTGGGCGCCGAGGGATTGCGCCGCATTTACTTTTAGTATTTTTTGATTGACACGATACAGGCGTGCTTGCAGGGCTTCCCATTTCCAGCGTTTCCGGTCTTCGTAGTTGTTGATTTTGATTTCTTGGATGCTTTCGATGGTTTCTACCCAATGGCTTTGGTTTTTGGACGACAGTTCAAAATTTTCCCAGTCGATTTTCTTTCGGATATTTAGGAATATCAATATCCATCCGGCATACAATGTACTGCCGGCGATAAAAATAAAGAAAATGCTTTTGTGGTATATCAGCAAGATAATGCTGAATATGAGAAAGGTGACCATGGAGAATGCCATGCCCAACGAATGATTCATGATAAAACTCCGAATACGTTCATGGTCGCCTGCCCTTTGCAGAATGTCCCCGACCAATTTGTTTTCGAAAAAGGTGACGGGTAGTTTCATGAGTTTTATCAGGTAGTCGGAAAGCAGGGAGATATTTACCCGTGCAGTGACATGCAATAGTACCCATTCGCGCAGAATGTTGGAGAGTGTGATGCTAAGCAGAAGGATGGCATTTCCGACAAGCACCATGTAAATGAACGAAATATCCCGCGTCTGAATGCCCGTGTCGATGACGGCTTTGGAGATGAAGGGCAATAGGGCTTGCAGTAGTGTGGCAATCAACATGATGACAAAGAGAATGCTGAAAGCCTGTTTGTAGGGAGTGAAATAACCTAACAGGTTTTCAAATGTTTTCTGTCGTTCTTTTTTTTCATGAATCTCAATTTGCATGAAGTTGGCTGTGGGTTCCAAGGCCAGAACGACTCCCGTATCCTCATCCTGTTTTAGCCATTTCCGGGTAAATTCTTCGTGCGAATAGGTTAAAAGTCCTTTTGCCGGATCGGAAACATGTATTTTGTGTGGACTTACTTTATATACAACAATGAAATGGTTATTGTCCCAATGAACAATGCAGGGAAGTACGACGATGTTTAGCAGGTCGTTTAGCGTTGCTTTGACCGATATGGTACGCAAGCCGATTTGTTGTGCAGCATAACTGATGTCCAAGAATGAAACTCCAGCTCGTGTGATTCCGCACTTGTCCCGCAAGTATTGCAAAGAGTAGTATTTCCCATAGTATTTGGCGATGATTTTCAGACATGCGGGACCGCAGTCTTTGGCATCCATTTGATATTCGTGTGGAAATTTTTTCAACATCATTTGCAAAAAAATAGTCAGTTTTTGTTGTAAAACTAAAAATATCTTTTAATATTTGCAAATAACGATGTGTGTATTTTTTTCGCTATTGTTAAACCATACTAAACACTTCCATTATGAAAAAGCAGACCAAATCCAATTTCCTCCAAATGGCAACTCTGTTGCCGGAACTGGACGTTGAAAAGCAAAGACGTATTTTAGGTGGAACTGCGGTTGCCGTAACTCCTCCTGAGGATGTCAACATGATTCCGGTTACAACCGTTGCTCCTTGCCTGACGGTAGAAAGCATTCCCATGACAACGACTATGGCACCTGCACCGATACTGACTTCTCCCGTGGAAACCTCTTCGATGCCGGTGTCAACGATAAGTACGCCGTTGGAAACCATGCCTACACCGGAAATGGTAACGCCGTCTGTGCCAGTTCTTTCATGTGTGACGGTGGAATGTGTTCCCACGATAACGACTATGGCTCCTGAGCCGACACTGACTTCTCCTGTGGAAACCTCTTCGATGCCAGTGTCAACGGTAAGTACGCCGTTGGAAATCACGTCTACACCGGAAATGGTAACACCACCATCTGCTACAACACCTTCGCCTATTTCTTCGACAGAAATAGTGTCAGCAACAACGTCTTCTTGGTGGGATGATGTGTGTGATTATTGTGTGACAATAAAAGATGCTGCGATGAGTTTGGTTCCAGATGCGATAACCGTCAATGTTTCATTTGATTTTGCATTTCTTGGAGGAGGGGATTATGAAGCAGGGTATGCATTTGTTTTTAAAGGTCCAGATGCAGGACATCTTTACTCGTTTGATACATATAATTTTGCTTTAGGTTTTCATGCAGAAGCCACTTTGAATGTCGGTGCGTATTATTATACAGGAAATGTAAATGATTTGAATTTTATGGATAGCTTTGGAGGACGAGGGTGTCAGATAGAGCTTGATTACTTGGGTGGACTTTCCTTTGGTTCTAGTTCCTTAGATAAGCAGGAAGAATGTTTGTGGTTTGTGGGTCTAGGCTATGGTGCAAGTGTAGGTGTTGCTTTAGATTTGGGATATACGAATGTAAGAAAATTGTGGTAATAAAATGGAAATGAAAGATTTTTTTCATGCGAATTATTTTTACTGGCATCATTACATAAGCAAGGTTATACCGGTAAATGTTGCTAAGTGCTATATGAGAATAGGCGTGATTCTGATGATTATTTTTGTTGTCGGTATGTTTTTTCTTTCTTTCCCTAATTACGAGTATTATAAGACTGAAATACGGGGAAAAGTGGAAAAAATAGAATACAAACCTAAGAACAATAACTTTAAAATCGGGACGCAATGGTATTTTGTCCAAATGCCAGGTATTCAAAATATTGAAATCGGAGATGAAATTATGAAAGGACCTGATAGCTGGATTTTAACCGTTTATGACAGTTTAGGAAATATTCGATACCGGGATAGTCTGAAAACGATAAATTTTAGTTTGATGGAAAGGAAATCGTCAGAAGATTGATTTATGATTAAATTTGGAAAGGCTAGAAGATAAGCTTTAGAGTTTTGATGTTACGAAAAAGGAGCGTTGCAGGTCAAATATGTGTACCAAGTGGGAGAAAAAGAGTATACGGGGAGTAAGTTTTACCGAGAAAAGAATCGCTATGATTCTGTGGAAATAGAACATCTTGTAAAACAGATAGATGAAAGGAATGAATTTGCAGTTTATTATGCACTGAATAATCCTAAGCGTTCAGTGTGTTTCTTTACCAATGAGACCCTTCGATTTACTACGAGTGGTGTGATGATTCTTATAGGGCTTTGGGGTGTATTTGGATTGGGGTATTTGCAAGTTAAAGTGTGGAATAGAAGCTGATTTTAGAATTGGATGATATGGAAAAATCAAATGAATTATTTCGTTTTAGCAATCGTTGGATGGCTATAATAATCGTATTGCAGATGTCATTTAATACGTTGCTATATCCGTGGCTGATTGTTTTAGCTCCGACTTTTATGCAGTCATTGAAAATGATCGCTCAGGTAAATTTCATTTATTTGACTATTATCGGAATCTTGTTTGGTTCATTGCTTGCTTTGGTGCCTTTTAGGAGCTTAAAGTATCGTTATCGTTTCCTTAGGGTTACTTTGTGGTTTATTTTTGTGCTACAAAGCGTGGAAATGCTTAGTTTGTTATTGATTGCCTGTATGAAATGGGGCTTGAAGTATCCGATTTGAACATTGTATTGTGTAGTTGTGGGGCATGCTGTTTTTTTGTTTAGCTTTCTATTGGTAAAATATCTGTTGCATAAGAGAAAAACAGGGGTATAAATTAAAATATAAGATATGAAAATACTGGCCTATTTAATGAGAAAATCGGGGTACATGATCTTTTATTTATTTTATGTAAGCATGGCTATTTGTTTGTTTTTACTTCTTTTTCAAAAGACTTTAGCTCCAGTTGTTTTACATTTCTTTTTTCTCGTAGTGGGTTTGTATGTAGGTAATTGAATTGCCTATAAGAGTTTGAAGTACATGAATGGGAGGAATACGGAAAGGACTATTGAATAGAAATGACAAGAAGTAGGTGTCATGAGGTATTTGTATGTTTTATGTTTTTGTTTATTCTGCTGTCCCGTTTTGGGACAGCAGGCAAATGACATTTACGATTTGGAATTTCGGCGGTATTTGGGTTCAGATTTTCCATGGAATGTAATTTCTTTTATTGCAGGAGAGGGCGGTGCTTTGGGGAGCGTTGATACAATGGAAATAATTAATGGAAAATATCCCCTGGTGTTTCGTTCGGTTGAAATGTTGCCGGCGAGTCGTGCCTATTATCGTTTCCACGTCCGTTTGATTCAACAGTTGTTCATTCCGGGTGATTATCAGCAACTAGATTTTGCATTGAACACCAAATGTTTGAATATAAAACAAGGATGGCTGAAGGTTGTGGCATTTGACAAACAAGAACAATGTTTGTATCGGGATTCCGTGCATATTCTCAATACGGGAGAATGGAATGAATGTGTTTTGAAATGTCAGGGCAAAGATGCCTGTTTTTTTGGTATAGAAATTTCTGCTACAGGAGGGGATGATTGGTTGCAGTCGTCAATTTTTTCCATAGACAGGATGCGGATTTCCGGGGACGGCAGGAATATTGATTGGACAAAATCAATGCCCGTTTGGGCAGATAACGATTTGGAATGTCTCGCTTCTTGGCCTGCAAGTGTTCTGTCTTTGGTAAAAAATAAGCGGCTCGTTGCTTTGGCGGAGACGGTACATGGAGATTCTTTGATTGCAGCCTCGGAGCGGGAGCTGATACGTGAATTGGTCGAACGGAATCAGTGTAAATTGATATTATTGGAATTGCCTTATGATTATGTATTGTTGCTGAATCTTTATATTCAGGGAAATCTGCGGATACAAGCGAATGAATTGTTGCAATATGCACAAGTGTTGCAGTTTGACTCGGATTTTGATATGGCTTTTCTGAACGAGTTGAGGGCGTATAACGGTCGGACTGAAAACAAGGTGCATATTGTAGGGGTGGATAGGATGACTTGGGAAAACCGTTATTTGTTCCGTTTTTGGGAGTGTGTTTCCGGAGAAAAAATGAATACTGAATGTTTGGCCAAGTGTCTTGTGGCGGGAAAGATTGATGAGGCGATAGGGGAATTTGAACATGATAAAAGTTTGACAGAGGGGTGGGAACGAATAAATATCTATTGGTTTTCGAGGGCTTTAAAGCAATTAAAGCGTCAGGAAAAATATCGGGATGCAGTACAAGGAATGGTTCAGGAGCGGGAAAAGGTAATGAAAGATAATATCATATCCGTTGTCGATTCGTTGTTGCCGTCAGACAAGAATGCGGTTATCATCGGTCATTGGTTGCATTTTAATAAGGTAAATAATGTAGCCCCTGCTTTGGAGAAATCCTGTGGCAGTTACTTAAGTCAACGATTTGGGGATGATTATTGGGTTGTTGGAATATTGAAAGGAGAGGGAAAGGTTTGGGGCAGAATTCCTGGAGCAAGCCGGAAGGCATTGCACTTTTTGGACTTGCCTCAAGGAGGAAAGTTTTTGGAAAATGCGTGTGACGGCAGGGGGATGCCTGTTTTTGTCGGGAAGTGCCGGTCTGCGGATAGAATAGGCTGGCTAAGGTGTAGCGGTGGTTGTGTTGCTCGTGTATTTTATATGCCGGTGGCATTGTCGCAAAGAATGGATTGTTTTTTGTGGGTTAAGTGAATAAATTAGGAGTGGTATTTGATTCATGAAGAGAATTATTGTTATTTTAATTGGGCTGTTGTTATTTGGTAAAGGGTATGTCCAGCATTTTACGGGTATCCGATCGAAAATTGGATTCATTGTATCGTGTTTTCATAAATTTAGTACAACAAGTGAGCGATGAAAATATTAGTTTTTTTTGACTATTTGTCTCGAGTTGGTATTGCTGTTTTCTTGATTTTTGATATTGCTTTTAATGGGATGATACCAAGAAATGTGTGGTTGTGTGGCATGCTGTTTTTTTTGTTTAGCTTTCTATTGATAAAATATCTGTTGCATAAGAGAAAAACAGGGGTATAAATTAAAATATAAGGTATGAAAATACTGGTCTATTTAATGAGAAAATCGGGGTATATAATCTTTTATTTATTTTATGCAAGCATGGCTATTTGTTTGTTTTTGCTTCTTTTTCAAAAGACTTTAGCTCCAGTTGTTTTACATTTCTTTTTTCTCGTAGTGGGTTTGTATGTAGGTAATTGAATTGCCTATAAGAGTTTGAAGTACATGAATGGGAGGAATACGGAAAGGACTATTGAATAGAAATGACAAGAAGTAGGTGTCATGAGGTATTTGTATGTTTTATGTTTTTGTTTATTCTGCTGTCCCGTTCTGGGACAGCAGGCAAATGACATTTACGATTTGGAATATACGAATGTAAGAAAATTGTGGCAATAAAATGGAAATGAAAGATTTTTTTCATGCGAATTATTTTTACTGGCATCATT
>CAYNXE010000018.1:20139-20520 GCA_964400995.1 uncultured Odoribacter sp. | reverse complement strand
GGCACGGAAAAGAACGACCGCTTCTCCCCGAGCGTGTACTGCCTTGCAAAATAAGAACGAGACTCCTTCCGGAATCTCGTTCATATCGTTCAGAAACCGTCTTCATCGGACAGCCTCTTCCTAATTTTGCCGTCACATCCGGCACACCGTCACGCCCCGACAATCGCCTCGACCTCCTCCACGGTAATCGGCGTCCGCTTGTCTCCCAGGAAGCGGGAACCTCCCGGAACAATCAGAATATCGTCCTCCAGGCGAATGCCACCGAAATCCTTGTAAGTCTCGATTTTATCGTAATTCAGGAAATCCTTGTGCATCCCCTGCTGTTTCCACTGGTCAATCAACGCCGGAATGAAATAGCAGCCCGGTTCGTCGGTAATCACG
>CAYNXE010000018.1:0-20129 GCA_964400995.1 uncultured Odoribacter sp. | reverse complement strand
CCGTCCCATACGCAAAGACGAGGTGCCGAACTGATTGATGGGCCGCGTCTCATCGTCATAGCCCACGTAAATCTGTCCCAAATCCTCCATATCGTGAACATCCAGACCCATCATGTGTCCCAGTCCGTGAGGCATAAACAGGGCGTGCGCACCGGCTTTCACCGCTTCTTCCACATCCCCCTTCATCAGTCCCAGGTCCTTCAGACCCTGCGCCAGCACCTTGCAAACTTCCAGATGGACGTATTGATAAGTCACGCCCGGTTTGGCAATCTCCACCGCCTTGTTGTTACCCGCCAACACTATATTATAAATGTCCTTCTGCCGGGACGTGAACTTGCCGCCGACAGGCACCGTCCGGGTAAAATCGGAACAATAGCAGGAAATCCGCTCGGCACCGGCATCCGTCAACATCAACCGTCCCTTTTCCAGCAACTGGCCGTGATTGTGATTGTGCAACGTTTCCCCGTTCTGCGACAGAATCACGGGAAAGGATACCATGCTACCATACGAGGCGGCGACGCCCTCAATCAAACCGGCGATATACTGCTCCTTCACCCCGGGCTTGCAATTCCGCATAGCCGCCGTGTGCATCTCATACCCGATATTGCACGCCTTGGTAATCTCCTCGATTTCGCAATCCTCCTTCACCGAACGCAAGGCAACCACCGCCTTGATCAACTCCAGCGAAGCATACTGCTTCACCACGGAATGGTGGATACCCAGCAAATCCTCCATCAAGAGCATATTCCGGAAACGATAAGGAGGCAGGAAATGCACCCGGCGTCCCTGCGCCACCGCTTCCCGCAGGCAATCCGCCAGCTTGGCGAACGGAGCGGTATGCGACACTCCCACGCCGGCAGCCAGCTCCTTCACGCTGGGCTGCGGACCCATCCAGATGATGTCGTCCATATCCACATCGTTGCCGAAAACGTACTCCTCTCCGGAATCCACGTCCAGCACCCCGGCAAAACCGGGCAGGTTCAAACCGAAGAAATACAGGAACGAACTGTCCTGACGAAACTTGTAGGTATTGTCCGTATAATTGGCAGGAGCCTCCCCGTTGCCCAGAATCAACACCAAACCTCCGCTCATTTTCTCTTTCAAACGAGCACGTCTGTTCTTGTAAACACTTGTCTCAAACATATCTTCTTCAATTAGTCGTAACGATTAAAAAGTGTCACAAGATAAAGAAAAAAACGCAATCAGCGGCATCCCGGAAATAAAAACCGGACCACACCCCTCCGCCCGAACTTGTCCGGATGCCGGATTCCCCCAAAAACGGCCCTTGTTATTTATAATCATTCTAAACATGAAAAATTGAAAATAATCTTGCCATTTCTCTTGATAATCGTAAGAACAATCTATAATTTTGGAACGGTTTTTAAGGAAACGTTTCCGAAAGCCCGAATATCCCGGTTGCGTCTGGACATTCGAAGAGTTAAATCATTGAATACCATTTAAAACAATTATAAACAAATTAATTTATCATCATGAAACCAACTCATATCGAACACATCGGCATCGCCGTAAAAAGTCTGGATGAAGCCATTCCTTTCTATGAAAAAGTTCTCGGACTGAAATGTTACGCCATCGAAGAAGTGGCAGACCAGAAAGTAAAAACCGCTTTCTTCCAGATTGGACAAACCAAAATTGAATTGCTGGAATCCACCGACCCGGAAGGTCCCATCGGCAAATTCGTGGAGAAAAACGGCGGCGGCATGCACCACATGGCTTTTGCCGTTGAAGACGTGGCACAGGCGCTGAACGACGCAGAGGCTGCCGGCTGCCAGTTGATCGACAAGGCTCCGCGCGGCGGTGCGGAAGGACTGCGCATCGGCTTCCTGCATCCGAAATCCACCAACCGGGTACTGACCGAATTGTGCGGTAAGAAATAACAAGATACAAAAGGCAGTGGCATCAAAACGTCAGCATGTCCGCAAGGGCATGCCTGACGCTTTTGATGTTTTCCACTGTTTTTCCTTTTTCAGACAAAAAAAGTAAACATCAATCTTTATGGCCACAAATCAAGATAAAGTCAAAGAACTCATTGAACTGCGAGTTCAAGCCAAATTAGGCGGAGGAGAAAAACGCATCGAATCCCAGCACAAGAAAGGAAAATACACCGCTCGCGAACGCATCGCCATGCTGTTGGATGAAGACAGCTTCGAAGAATTCGACATGTTCGTCACCCACCGGTGCAGCAACTTCGGCATGGAAAAAACCAAATTCCTGGGCGACGGCGTGGTAACCGGACAAGGAACGGTAAACGGACGCGTCGTATTCGTATTCGCGCAAGACTTCACCGTATTCGGCGGAGCCCTCTCCGAAATGCTCGCGCAAAAAATCTGCAAAGTCATGGACAAGGCCATGACGGTAGGCGCACCGATTATCGGACTGAACGACTCCGGCGGCGCCCGTATCCAGGAAGGAGTGAACTCCCTGGCAGGATACGCCGAAATCTTCGAGCGCAACATCCTGGCATCCGGAGTGATTCCGCAGATTTCCGCCATCTTTGGCCCGTGTGCCGGAGGAGCCGTGTACTCCCCTGCCCTGACCGACTTTATCCTGATGACCGACCAGACCTCCTACATGTTCGTGACGGGTCCGAAAGTGGTGAAAACCGTGACCGGCGAGGACATCTCAACCGAAGAACTCGGAGGAGCCGAAATACACTCCACCAAGTCGGGCGTATCCCACTTCATGGTAGAGAACGAGGAAGAAGGCATCGCCCTCATCCGCGACCTGCTGTCTTACCTGCCTTCCAACAACCTGGAAGAAGCACCGGTAATGGTCTGCAACGACCCCATCGACCGACTGGAAGACAAGCTCAACAGCCTCATTCCTGACAATCCCAACCTGCCGTACAACATGCTCGAAGTCATCGAGGCCATCGTGGACGACGGCAAATTCCTGGAAGTACACAAGCGTTACGCGCGCAACATCATCGTGGGCTTCTGCCGCATGGGCGGACATTCGGTCGGAGTCATCGCCAACCAGCCCAACTTCTACGCCGGCGTGCTCGACATCGAGGCATCCCGCAAGGCTGCCCGCTTCGTGCGCTTCTGCGACTGCTTCAACATCCCCATCCTTACCCTGGTGGACGTACCGGGATTCCTGCCGGGACGGGTTCAGGAATACGGCGGCATCATCACCCACGGTGCGAAACTGATGTTCGCCTACGGCGAAGCCACCGTGCCCAAAGTAACCGTTACGCTGCGTAAATCCTACGGCGGTGCGCACGACGTAATGTCCTGCAAGCAACTGCGCGGTGACTTCAACTACGCATGGCCGACGGCTCAGATCGCCGTGATGGGTGCCAAGGGAGCCATCGAGGTACTCTACGGAAAAGAAGTATCGGCCATCACCGATCCGGAAGAAAAAGCCAAATTCATTGCCGAAAAAGAAGAAGAATACAACACCGCATTCGCCAACCCGTACAAGGCGGCGTCCTACGGCTACATCGACGACGTAATCGAACCGCGCAACACGCGCTTCCGCGTCATCCGCGCCTTCCAGTCGCTGCAAACCAAACGGGTGACCAATCCGATGAAAAAACATTCCAACATACCTTTATAATTCAGAAAAATGACCATATTAGCTATCAATTGGGGCTATGCGCTCTTAGTGACCGGAATGGGAATCGGAACGGTATTCTTGCTGCTGGTTGTCCTGATTTGGGTCATCAGCCTGCAAACAAAAGCCATCCACGCCGGAAGCGGTCTGACCAAAAGCACCACGCACGCCCAGACCGCCGTGGCAACCGACGAACACCCCACGCCGCACGAACAGGCAGCCATTGCCATGGCGATGCACCTGTACTTCGACGCACACGACGAGGAGCCGCACGTCATCACCATACAAGAAGTGGAAAGACGCTACTCCCCGTGGAGTTCTAAGATTTACAGCATGAGAAATATGACAATGACCAAGTAAACAAAAAAGACATGAACAAATACAAAATAACGATAGACGGAAACGACTTCGACGTCACGGTAAACGTCACAGACCACAACAAAGCAAAAGTGGAAGTAAACGGTTTGGCCTACGATGTCACCTATGAAAGCAAAAACATCGCAACCTCGGCACCCGCACCGGTAGCCCGCAAAGCCAGCGCGCCGGCGGCTCCGCAGGTACAGGTAAGCGCGCCCCAGGCAGCCAGCTCGGCAAGCAGCATCAAAGCACCGCTGCCCGGAACCATCTCGTCCATCAACGTGAAAGCGGGCGACCAGGTTAAACGCGGCGACACCGTTATCGTCATGGAAGCCATGAAAATGGAAAACAACATCGTGGCCAACAAGGACGGTAAGGTGAAGACCATTCATGTGAGCGCCGGACAGACCGTAGCACAGGACGACAAACTGATCGACCTGGAATAATTTACCGTAAAATTGTTGAAAATGAAACAAATCAAACATTATCTTTTCAGGATAGCTGCATTCGCCGGGCTACTCATCGCCCCGTTTGCAGCCCGCGCTGAAGAAGTCGATTTGGGAGGGAGCATCGCCAAGTTCCTGAACGATACGGGCTTTGCGCATCTTTCCGACGGGAATAACTGGCTTTGCCTGGTAATGATTGCAGTAGCCTGTCTGCTGTTCTATCTCGCCATTGTACGGAAATTCGAACCGTTGTTGCTGTTGCCCATCGCTTTCGGTATGTTGCTGACCAATTTGCCGGGCGCAGGTCTTTACCATGCGGAACTCTTCGAGGGCGGACACGTACATTGGGCGAACTTCGCAGATGCGAACAACGTCGGCCTGCTGGACTATCTCTACCTGGGTGTCAAGTTGGGCATCTATCCGTGCATCATCTTCATCGGCGTGGGCGCCATGACCGACTTCGGTCCGCTGCTGGCAAACCCCAAGAGCTTCCTGCTGGGAGCCGCCGCGCAAATCGGAATCTTCGCCACGTTCCTCGGAGCGTTGGCCATCGGGTTCAACTATGCGGAAGCCGGTTCTATCGGTATCATCGGCGGTGCCGACGGTCCGACAGCCATTTACCTGACTTCCAAGCTGTCACCGAGCCTGTTGGGACCGATTGCCGTTGCCGCCTACTCTTATATGGCACTGGTACCGGTCATCCAGCCCCCCATCATGAAAATGCTGACCACCCAAAAAGAACGGGAAATCGTCATGCAGCAACTGCGCATGGTATCCAAGACGGAAAAAATCATCTTCCCGATTGTCGTTACCGTGTTCGTATCCTTGCTGCTGCCGTCCGCCGCTCCGCTTATCGGATGCCTGATGCTGGGCAACCTGATGCGTGAAAGCGGTGTCGTGGAACGTCTGAGCAAAACCGTACAGAACGAACTGATGAACATCACCACCATCTTCCTCGGAATCTCCGTAGGCGCCACGGCTACCGCCGCCGCCTTCCTGAATCTCCAGACGCTTGCCATTCTGCTGATTGGTATCCTGGCGTTCGGTCTGGGTTCCGCAGGCGGTGTGCTGCTCGCCAAATTCATGAACCTGTTCCTCAAGAACAAAATCAACCCGCTCATCGGTTCCGCCGGAGTTTCCGCCGTACCGATGGCAGCGCGCGTATCGCAGAACGTAGGCCAGGAAGCCAATCCCGGCAACTTCCTGCTGATGCACGCCATGGGACCCAACGTTGCCGGAGTCATCGGCTCCGCCGTTGCCGCAGGTATCCTGCTTTCATTCTTAGGATAATCGATCCATCCATAGCAAAGAAGTTGTCCAGAGCAATTTGGGCAGCTTCTTTCATTATAAACACCACACGCATGAAAAAAGCCAGACACTACATAGCCAGTTTCAGACTGCGCACCCTGCCCCTGTCTTTATCCGGCATATTGCTGGGAAGCCTGCTTGCCGCCGCTCACGGATTTTTTCAAACAACGCCTTTTCTGCTGGCAGTGGCAACCACGCTCAGCCTGCAAATACTCTCCAACCTGGCAAACGAACTCGGAGACCTGCAAAAAGGCACGGACAACACCGACCGCCTCGGCCCCATTCGCAGCATCCAGTCCGGTGCGCTCACGCTAAGCGAATTCAAACGCACCATTGCGGTGTTCGCGATATTGTCCGTCTGTTTCGGCAGCCTGCTGGTCTATTCGGCATTCGACCAACTGTTCTCCCGGGACGGAATCATTATGCTCCTGCTGGGAGCGGCGGCAATCATCGCCGCCATCAAATACACGGTGGGAAAAGGTGCCTACGGCTACCACGGACTGGGCGACCTGTCCGTATTCCTGTTTTTCGGTCTGCTGAGCGTCTGCGGTTCCTGGTTCCTGCTGGTCCATGCAATCGTCCCCGCCGTCTTCCTGCCGGCAGCCGCCATCGGACTGCTCTCCGTCGGCGTGCTGAACTTGAACAACATGCGTGATGTGGAAAACGACAAGGTTTGTGGAAAACACACCCTTCCGGTATTCATCGGCATCCGGTGCGCCAAAATCTACCACTTCTGCCTGATTATCGGAGCGTTCCTGGCGATGACCGCCTACGTCTCCTTCCAAGCATTCCGCCCCTCGCACCTGCTCTTTCTGGCAACCCTTCCCCTCTTCGCCATCCATCTGAAACAAACAAGCCAAAAACAAGGGCGGGAACTGGACGCCCAATTGAAAGTGCTCTCCCTCTCCACCCTCCTGTTCGCCCTGCTGGCGGGGACGGGATACCTGATTTAACGCGCCGGCTTTTCACCGACATACAGACTGGCAATGCCGAAAGTAAGCCTGTGCTGAACGGAAGAAGTAAAGCCGCACAAGCGCATGATGTCCAGAAAAGCCTGCCCCTGAGGGAAATTCATCACCGATGCCGGCAAATAAGCATAGGCACCCTTGTTGCCCGAAATCCAACCGCCCACCGTCGGCAAAACGTGACGGAAATAAAACGTGTACAACTGCCTCATCGGAAAACGCTCCGGCATGGAAAACTCAAGAATGACCGCCTTGCCTCCCGGACGCAACACACGCAGCATCTCCCTCAGTCCGGCTTCAAGGTGTTCAAAATTACGGACCCCGAAAGCCACCGTCACCGCATCGAAAACATCGTCGGCAAAATCCATCCGCTCGCTGTCCCCGATCTGCAAATCGATACGATGATCCAGTCCCGCCTCCCGGACCTTCCGGCGTCCGACCTCCACCATATTGGCGGAAATGTCAATCCCCGTCACCCGCTCCGCACCGGCGCGACAGGCGGCAATGGAAAAATCGCCGGTACCGCACGCCACGTCCAAAACGCACCTCCTCCCCTCCTTACCGATGTGCCTCATCGCCTTTCGCCGCCACCCCTTGTCGATATTCAGGGACAAAAGATGATTCAGCAAATCATACCTGGGGGCTATGTCATTGAAAATATCCTGTACTACCTCTTTCTTTGCCATAAAACGAAACGATATAAAAAAAGCTAAGAGCCAAAGAACGAATTCTCCGACCCTTAGCGCCGCTGTCCCAAGTCTAAATACTATAAGCCACTCGGCATTTTGCCCTGCAGGGCATTCTTTACAATTTTGACTGCATCTTCTAATCCCTCTACAAATTTTTCGAAATCTTCTTTGTACAGGAAAATTTTATGTTTTTCAAAACTTGAATTACCATCCTGGTCGAATTTCTTCTTGCTCTCGGTAATGGTCAAATAATAGTCATTGTTCCGGGTAGCCTTTACATCAAAGAAATAAGTTCTTTTACCAGCTTTCACAGCCTTTGAATAAACCTCCTCACGGTCGTCATTCATGTCAAATCCCTCATTTTTTCCGTATTCTTCCATCATTCGCAATATTAATATGAATCCATCCGCTGCCACCAGTCTTACCTCCCCACATACACCACCTCGCCACCTTTCAAGACGCTTCAGTCAGATTTCACGGTTCAAAAATAGAAAAATTTCTACATACCAACTAATATTTTAGAAATTTTTTTACAAAAAAAATGAATCCCCCTCGTTTTTATCCCTTACATTTGCCCCGACAACATAAAAAACACGACGCATCATGCTACTCACCGTCTTCATCCTCGTATCCATCCTGCTGGGCATCGCCCTCGCCGGACTGGGCATCACCATGCTCGTCAAAAAAAACGGCAAATTCCCCGAAACCCACATCGGCAAAAACAAAGCGATGAAAGAACGCGGCATCCACTGCGCCAATACGACCGACAGACTGGAACGCCAGAACTACAAGCCGGTCAACCTCCAGTGAACCGCCCCTCCCGTCAGCGGGGATACACCAGATTCTTCTCCTCGATGACCTCGAGCACCTCCCGCAGAAACTTCCCCGCCTCATACTTCGCCATGGGCAGATTGTGCAACAGATAATTGCCGCAATCCTGCGGAGCGGCTCCCGGCACATCCCCCTCGAAATCCCGGATAAAGCGAAAAGTCTCGCGCATCAGCTCCACCACATCCTTCGACTCCAAATCCCCCTTCATCAAAAAATAATTTCCGGTGCAACACCCCATGGGACCCCAAAAAACAATCCGGTCGCCATACCGGGGATGATTCCTCAAAAAAGTCGCCGCCAAATGCTCGATGGTATGCAACTCCCCGTACCCCAACGCCGGTTCACGGTTCGGCTCCTTCATGCGGACATCAAAAGTAGTGACCACCTGATCCCCCAGATAATCCTTGCGGGAAACATAAATGCCCCTCAGCAAACGCAAATGGTCAATCGTAAAACTCGGTATCTTCTTCATGATTCACAGATTTCCTTATTCATCACACCCCGCATGCGCCAACGCCCTTCACACCCTCCCCGCCGGCTCATTCTCCACCACATTCGCAATCACCTGCCTCAGCACCTCGAAAGACTTCTCCGGAGCAACCGTCCAGAAATCCCGGTACTGCAACGCATGATTCTCCGTCCGTCCCGGCGTATCGCTGATGACCCGGCAACTCAGGAAAGGCACCCCGTAAATATGGCACACCTGGGCGATAGCCCCGCTCTCCATATCCACCGCCAGCCCCTCCGGAAACTTTCCCTTTATCGCATCCAGCGCCTGCCGGTCCGTAATAAACTGATCGCCGCTGCAAATCAGTCCGCCGTGCAAGGCGACATCGCTCCGAGCGGACAAGGCCGCCTCATACAGACGCCTGTCACCGGCATACCGCGCCGGCATGCCCTGCACCTGTCCCACCTCATTCCCCTCGCCGCACCAGACATCGTGATAAACCACCTCCTTGCCCACCACAATATCCATCACCTGCAAAGAAGCATCTATCCCACCGGCAACCCCGGTATTAAAAATGCAGTCCGGAGAAAAACGGAAAAGCATTTCAGCCGCCCCCGTTGCGGCACATACCTTACCTATCCCGGACTGCATAATCACCATCTCCTGGCGGCCGCTTCTGCCCTGCAAAAAACGAAAACCGCCAACAGCATACTCTCTTTTATGTTCGAGCAGAGTCTCCGTCAAGCGAAACTCCGCATCCATCGCAACAATAATCCCAATCATCATCTTCCACTAAAACAATCGTCAACCGAAAAAGGGATTACACCTCTTCTCCTCCCCGATGGAAGTCAAAGACCCGTGTCCGGGAATCACCCTCACCTCATCCGGCAACACGAACAGCCTTTCCCGGATGCCCGCAAGCAACTCCTCCCCGTTTCCTCCGGGAAAATCAGAACGCCCCACGCTACCGGCAAACAAAACGTCTCCCGAAAGCAACAACTTGTCCTGTTCACTATAAAAACAAAGCCCTCCGGGCGAATGTCCCCCCACGGCAATAACCTGCATCTCCGACTCGCCGAAACGAACAACGTCGCCATGCCGGATAAACTCGCCGACTGCCGGAGGCGGAGTCACTCCCTTCAAACCCAACGAGGCGGCAAACTCCACCGCATGCTCAAGCAGGAAACCATCCTCCCGGGCGGCACGGGTATCCAAACCGTAAACCTCCTTCATAAACCGGTTGCCGAAAACATGATCCGGATGCAAATGAGTATTCAACAGCAACACAGGACGAAGCCCCTCCGCCTGCAAAAACTCCTGCAAACGCACCTCCTCCTCCTTGCCGAAACACCCGCAATCCACCACGGCGGCTTCCCCCGTCCCGTCATACAGGACAACCGTGTTCTCCTGCCACGGATTATTCACAAAAATCCTATATTCCATACTTGTATGCCATTTTTCTCCACCCGCCACCACTCCAACTCCAGGACAAAAATACCGCTTTTACCGGACATGAAAAAAAATTATGGGAAAATTACTACCTTTGCATAAATAAATTTCCGTGTCATGAGATTTGCATACATACTACTCATCCTGCTGCTCCCCCTGCTCGCACAAGCACAAAAAAGCGACTCGCAGCTGGCATACACATATTACCAAAACAAAGAATACGACAAGGCGGGACAACTGTTCCTCCAGCTATACGAACGGACCCGCTCGTCCAACTACCTGGACTACTACATCGTCTGCCTGATAAACGGCAAACAATACGACAAGGCGGAAAACGCACTGAAAAAATACCTCAAAACAGACGAAAGGAACAAAGAATTCCTGGTAAACTTAGGATACGTCTACGAACAACAGGGCAAAACCAAAAAATCGGAAGAATACTACGAAAAAGCCGTACAGCGGTTGATACCCTCCACCAGCGACATCAACAGCCTGGCAAACAAATTCCGGAACATCCGGGAATACGGCTGGGCGGTCAAAGCCTACCTGCAAGGACAGAAGATACTGAAACAGCCGAACGCCTTCCTGCGGGAACTGGGCGAAAACTACATGCTCGAAAGAGACTACGACAACATGCTCGACCTCTTCGTCCGCACACTGCAACAAAAGCCCGGCGACATAAACAACGTCACCTCACAGCTCAGCTTCGCCCGGTCGTATGACCTGGTCAACAACGTCGACAACCTGATTGAAAAGAAACTGGAGGAGATTTTTAAGCAAGAAGACTACAATCCGGTCTTCGACGAACTGGCCGTATGGTACGCCACACAGAAAAAAGACTACGCCCAAGCCCTCCGGCATGCCACCCTGCTGAACCAGAAAATGACGGACAAGGAAAACATATTCGTCAACATCGCCCGGAACGCCAGCAGCATGGGCAACTACTCCATCGCCACCGACGCCTACCGCAAAGTGCTGGAAAAAGGCAAAGAAAACAACAACTACTACCTCACCGCCCGGAAAGAAATCCTCGAATGCGAATACCAACAGGCGCAACAAACGGCATCCGGAGCGGAACAATACCGGCAAATCGCGACAAACTGCGAACAATTCCTGCAAGAATACGGATACGCCACCGACAACGTGGACATCGGTCTCATGCTCTCCGACATCTACGCCTACCGCCTGAACCTGCCGGACTCCGCCAACAGCGTCCTGGAAAAAAGCACCTCCATCCGCCGGCTGTCCTCCAACAAGCTCAGCGCGATAAAATCCAAACGGGCAGACCTGCTCACATACACCGACAACATCTGGGAGGCGACCATCCTCTACACCCAGATAGAAAAAGCCAACCCCAACAACGACATCGGATACGAAGCCAAACTGAAAAAAGCCTGGCTTGCCTACTACGCCGGCGACCTGCTTTGGGCAAAAGCCCAATTCGACGTGTTGAAAGGCTCCACAACCAAGCTGATTTCCAACGATGCCATCAAAATGGCGCATTTCATCAACATGAATTACGAGGAAGACGACAACCAGGACCTGGAGAAACTGGCAAAGACCGAATACCTCGTCTATAAACAGCAAATACAGGAAGCCCTCCCCGTCCTGGACAGCCTGATGACCTGCGAACAGCCGGGAATTGCCGACTACGCGGCACTCCTGAAAGCCAAAATACAGGTAGGGCAGAACCAGCCGGAACATGCCGCGGAACTCCTCGAGAAACTGAAAAACGAATCCCAACAGACCTACATCCGGGCGGAAGCCATCTACCAATTGGCAAACCTCAAAAAACAACAGAAAGCCTACGACAGCGCCAGGGAATTGTACAAAATCCTCGTGTCCGAATACTCGGGCAGCGTTTACAGCGTCGAAGCGGGAAAACTGTACCGGGAAATAAAAGACTAAAAAAACATGAGAACCATATACAACACCAGCTTCATCGTCGAAGAAGCCGTCGAACAGGAATGGGCAAGGTTCATGAAAGAACACTGCATCGCTCCCGTCCGGGAACAAAAGCTGTGCCGCGACATCGTATTCACAAAAGTATCCATCGACCAGCCCGAAGGGAAAACCTATTCCCTGCAACTCGTATTCGACTCGCCGGAACAGCAGGAACAATTCGTGGAAAACCAACTGCCCCGGATGGAAGAAAAAATCATACGCAATTACACCGGCAAATACGTATGCTTCAGCAGCATACTGACCGAAATCTGAACCACATGGAAAGACTCATCATGGGCATCGACCCCGGAACCAATTTCATGGGCTATGCCATCATCAAAGTGGCGGACAGAAGCCGGAAACCGGAACTCCTCGTTTCAGGCGTCCTCGACATGGACAAACTCAAAGACCCCTACATCAAACTGCAACGCATATTCAAACGGACGTTACAAGTCATCGACGAATTTCATCCGGACGAACTCGCCATCGAAGCGCAATTCTTCGGAAAAAACGTGCAATCCATGCTGAAACTGGGACGCGCACAAGGCGTCGCCATTGCCGCGGCATTGCAGCGAAACATCCCCATATTCGAATACGCCCCCCGGAAAATCAAAATGAGCGTGACCGGTTCCGGAACCGCCTCCAAAGAACAAATCGCCCTCCTGCTGGGCAAATTCATGACCATCACCACCACCACCGAACAACTGGACGAAACGGACGCCATCGCCATCGCCTACTGCCACTACCTGCAAAGCAGCAACCCCCTTGCGTCGGAAGGCAAGCCCTGCAAATCCTGGAGCGACTTCGTCAAAAAAAATCCCGACAAGCTGGTATAACCGCCCCACCCCGTTCCGGGCGTGGGTATAAACACCACCCCCCTAATACGCATTTACCCACTTGGGTTTGCACGGCATACGCCATACCTTTGTATGTGATAAATCATGCCTAAAAACCAAAAGCCCTATGCCGACATTAACCGAAAGGCTGAAAGAAGATATTCATTACGTGGAAAGCCTGAACAGCTGCATGAACTGCGGAGTGTGTACCGCCATCTGTCCTTCGGCGGAATTCTACAACTACGACCCGCGCATCATTGCGGACACCGTGCAACGGCAAGACGACGAAGCCATCGAAGCGCTGCTGAAATCGGAAACCATTTGGTACTGCGGCGAGTGCATGTCCTGCAAGACCCGCTGCCCGCGGTGCAACACGCCGGGAGGCATCATCATGGCGCTCCGCCGGCTATCGCAGGAAAAAGGCTGGTTCACCCAATCCGAAAAAGGACGCCAGCAATATGCCCTGAAACAGGTGCTGGGCAACAACATCCTGAACTTCGGCTATTGCGTCACGCCGGACATCGTGAAGCCGGAAATGCACCCGGAACAGGGACCCGTCTGGGAATGGATATACGAACACCGGGACGAAGTGTACGAAAAAACACACTCCAACTACCGGAAATACGGCGCAGGCGCCCTGCGCCGGGTGGACGACGAATCCTTGCAGGAACTGAAAGAGATATTTAAAGTCACCGGCGGAAAAGAATTCATGGACAAAATCGAAGAACATTCCGCACAAAAGGCGGAAGAAATGGGCATGGACATGGAAAGCTATTTCCTGCACGCCTACACGGACAACAGCGGAAAACACTCCGAACAATAATTCCGCAAAAAAATAAACAAGACCGTTCAAAAACCGGCAACTAAGCAATTGGATACGATGAATCTGGAAGGCAAACAACAAATATGGAAAGACTATCAGAAAGAGATAGCGGACGACAGATACTATTATGCCCGCAGTTGCATCCGGCAGACTTTTTTCCCGGGTTCCGAATGGGCATATCTCGATATTTTAGGCAATAAATTGGGAAAAAACGTCCTGGACGACCCGAAGCACACCACCTGCACCGGCATCGGCTACCATTCGGACGTCGTGCCCATTGAAACCATCATGACCGTCGTGGCACGCCACTTCGCCCTGATGACGGAAGCCGGGTTTGAAAACATGACTCCGTCCTGCATCACCTCTTTCGGCATCTACACCGAAATCCTGCATACCTGGGAAACGCATCCGGAATGGGAGGAAAAAACCAGGGACTTCCTGTGGAAAGCCACCAAGCGCGAATTTCGCAAACCCAAAAATCTCGCCCACACCTCGGACGTCATTTACAAATTCCGGAACGAAATCGCCGCACTGAAAAAATACAGCCTGACGGACATTCATACCGGACAACCGCTGCAAGTAGTGGACCACATCGGTTGCCACTACGCCAAGATGTTCCCCGACAAAGGCATCGGAGGCGCGGAGTTTCCCGCCGTACTTTCCGGCATGGTCAGCGCCTGGGGCGGCGAATCCGTGGACTACCCCGAAAGAAGGCATTGCTGTGGGTTCGGTTTCCGGAACTATCTGGTGCTGGCAAACCGGGGCTTCTCGGTAGCCAATTCCAAAAAGAAATTCGAGTCCATGCAACCCTACGAACCCGACTTTATCATCACCAACTGCCCGGGATGCGCCATGTTTCTGGACAAATGGCAATACACCATCAGTGAAATGGAAGGCACCACCTACGGCAAAAACGGATACGGGATTCCGGTGCTGACCTACGAGGAAGTCGCCGCACTGGTACTCGGCTACGACCCCTGGGAAATCGGCTTGCAAATGCACCAGGTCAGCGTGGAGCCCCTTTTGGACAAAATGGGCATAGCCTACGACCCGGAGGCAAAATACCGGAACATCCGGGGAGAAAACATGGGCAGACCGGCATGTCCGACCTACCTGAAAGTATAACCCTAAAGACAACACCATGAGCGTAATCATCATAGGAGCCGGACCGGCAGGATGCGAAGCCGCCGCCCAATTGGCACAAGCCGGCGAAACGGTTGAACTGATAGAAAAGGAACACGAGACCGGAGGCAATCTGAACAATTGGTATCAATTGTTCCCCGACCGGAAAAGTGCCAGGGAACTGAACGCACGGTTGCGGCAAAACCTCCATCACCCCAATATCCATCTGCACCTGGGATGCGAACCGCTGAAAATCGAAAGACGCAGCGAACGGGATTACCTCGTGCATTTGAACGACGGCGCACAACTCCAGGGCAACGCCCTGCTCCTGGCTACGGGATTCCGCACATTCAATGCACGGCGCAAAGAAGAATACGGCTACGGCATCTACGAAAACGTTATCACTTCCGTCGAACTGGAAAACTTCTTCACCAACCACCGGATTAGCACCTCCACGGGCAAAGCACCGCAACGCATCGGACTGATTCAATGCGTGGGTTCCCGGGATGAGAAAATCTGCAATTTCCATTGCTCGAAACTGTGCTGCATCACTGCCGTAAAGCAAGCGATTGAATTGCGGGAAATGCTCCCGGAAGCCGAAATCCTCTGCTTCTACATGGATATGCGCATGTTCGGACCGGGATACGAAGAACTGTACCGGGAAGCCCAGGAAAAATACAACATCAAATTCATCCGGGGCAGACTTTCCGAAGCATCGGAGAACCGGGACAAGCAAATCATCATCAAGGCGGAAGACACGCTCATCGGCAAACCGATACGGATGACCCTGGACCTGATGGTGCTGATGGTCGGCATGGAAGCATCGGAAGGAAGCCGGCATTGGGCGGCACAACTGGGATTGCCGGTTGCCCCCAACGGGTTCATACAAGTGAAAGACCCGCATTTCGCCACCAACCGCACCCAAACGGAAGGCATATTCATTGCCGGATGCAGCTCCTCGCCCATGAACCTGACGGACACGCTGACCGATGCCCGTTCCGCCGCCCTGGCCATCCAGAGCTTTCTGAAAAATCAAAACAACGATACGATATAAACCCATTTTATCATGAATTTCTGGGGATTCTCCATAGCCGAAGCCAGGGTCATCGATTACGACAAAAACGACAAATCCATGGCGACACGCCTGATTGACGAAGTGCCGAGCAGCAGATTGTGCATCGGATGCGGAGGATGCACCGCCACCTGCACGGCAGGAAACCTGACCGAATTCAACATCCGGAAACTGCAAATGCTGGTGAAAAGAGGAGAAACGCAGGAGACAAGCCGACAAATCCACAAATGTATGCTCTGCGGCAAATGCCTGTTGGTCTGCCCGCGAGGCGTGGACACCCGGCGAATGATCCTGTCCCTGTTGAAAATGATAAACACCCCTGCTACTAACCTCTAATTCCCGACATCGATGTACTACGACCCGTTTGTACTGCCCTTCAGCATAGCACTCAACATCCTGCTCATATACCTGGTGGTCAAATACGCCCGGTGGATTCGCTCCTTCTCCAAAGAAGACAGACGCACCATCCGGAAAAACCTGTTCACCTGGAAAACGGTGAAAGCCATTCGGGAAATATTTCTGGAAAGCCTGGTTCACCACAAGATTTATCGCACCCATCCGTTCTTAGGCTATATGCACATGTGCTTCGGACTCGGTTGGTTCCTGTTAATCGTCATCGGGAAAATAGAATCCCTGGTATATCACACCAGCCTGCTCAATCCCCCCTATTTTGCCATTTTTTTCCGCTACTTTCACCCGGCACAGGAAACGTTCCCGCACAGCGACACGTTTGCCTTTCTAATGGATTTCATCCTCCTGATGATTCTGTCCGGCTTAATGCTGGCATGGGTAAAACGCTTGTATTCAAGAGCGCTGGGGCTGAAAAGAACCACCCGGCACCGTCCTTTCGACCTGCTGATACTCACCGTCCTTTGGCTGATTTTCCCGCTCCGTTTTCTGGCAGAGAGCTTTACCAGCGGCATCCGGGGAGGCGGTAGTTTCCTGACCCACAACGCCGGAGACTTTTTCAACTCGTTTCTGCCCATCGAACAATTGGCATACCCCGCCTGGTGGGCATATTCAAGTGCCCTGGGGCTGTTTTTCCTCCTGCTTCCCTTCTCCCGTTATATGCACATCCCGACGGAAATCGTCTATATCTTCCTGAAAAACTGGGGTGTCCGGCAAGGCCGTCAATTTACCGCTTTCAGCCAATTCCAGTTATACGCCTGCTCCCGTTGCGGCATCTGCATCGACCAATGCCAGCTGGGCTCTTCCTTGGGGATGAAAGATACCCAGCCCGTCTATTTCCTGAAAAAAATACGCCACCACAAGGAATACGCCACATTGACGAACAACTGCCTGATGTGCGGACGTTGTGAAGCCGCCTGCCCAGTAGACCTCCGGTTGAATGCCCTAAGGCTCAGCCAACGTCCGGATGACACCCGAATCACCAAATCGACTTACGACTACATCCCCGAACAACCGGCATCACAAGGCAAAGTCGCCTACTTCGCCGGCTGCATGGGACACCTCACCCCCGGAGTCATCTGGGCCATGGAAACGATTCTGACCAAAGCCCGCATCGACTACACCTTTATCGATAAAAACGGCGGCGTGTGCTGCGGCAGACCCCAGTTGCTGTCCGGCAACCAGAACGCCGCTTCCGTCATCATCGAAAAGAACACAAAAATACTGGAAAATTCAGGAGCCGAACTGCTGGTTACCTCCTGCCCCATTTGCTACAAATCCTTCAAGGAAAACTACCATTTGCCCATACAGGTGATGCACCATACCGAATACCTCCAACTTTTGATAAGGCAAGGAAAACTGCAACTCCGCCCCAGTCAAATGAAAACCGTATTCCACAATCCCTGCGAACTGGGCAGAGGATGCGACGTTTATGCGGCTCCGGACGAAGTGCTGAAAGCGGTCAGCCAGAAACTGGACACGGTTTACGACGGGAAAAAGTCATTGTGTTGCGGAGGCTCCCTCGCCAACCAACACATCACCGCACAGCAACGCACCCAAATCAGCCGGGACGCCCTGAACAGTTACCTCGCCTACCAGCCGGATATTCTGGTCACCGCCTGTCCGTTGTGCAAAAAGACCTTTGTCAAGACGGAATCGCCCGTCCCCGTACAGGACATCGCCGAACTGGTGGCGGAAAGCATAGCATAGAGCCTTTGCTCCTTTGGCTTTTATTCATTACCTTTGTGTCGTTAAATTTACCGCCCTATGCTTTGGAACACGTCACAACAAACCGTCATTGACCAGTTTATTTCACAGATTAAAACCATTGAATGGTTCAAGCATGCGGGCAGTCCCTCCGAAAAATACTGGGTAGTGGATACCGTTTGGGAAGCCTGCGATACGCACGGGCAACAAACCCGGAAGGTTTGGGGCGTCAACTCCGAAACGATAGAAAAAAAGGCATTGAAGAAATTGTCCGACCGGCAAATAGACTGGATTTTTGAACAAGTCAGCCTGGCTATCGGCAACCAGCTTTATGAAGCATTGTGCGATATGGAAGACCGCATCGGACAAGAAACGGGAGAAGACCAAAGCGGCATCGAAGAGGAAATCCTGGATTTCATCAAGCGCGACACGGCATGGGCTTGCGTGGAACTGCTGATAAACGATAACGGATTCTTCACCCGAATATACGAAATCAACCGCTCCGGCCGCTGGGCATGCTCATGGGTCGGCAAATACCCGCAAGGAAATTTCATCATCATGTGACGGTAAAAAAAATTTCCCTGCGGTCTTCACCTCACAACAACATCCCGGCAGCAACCTCCTTCGCCACCTCTTCCGAACGCAAGTGTTTCAGGATGGTTAATCCGAACTTCACGGCAAAACCGGGACCTTTCCCCGTAATCACATTCCCGTCAACGACAACGCCGTCCGTCGAAACCTCGAAATCGGCAGGCAGGCTATCCTCAAACCCCGGATAACAAGTGACACGCAACTGGCGTCCGGGGCGCAAACGTCCCAACACCAATGCCGGTGCCGCACAAATGGCGGCAACACAACGTCCCGCATCATAATGCCGTTGCATCAACACCAGCAAAGCCCGGTGGTCAGCCAGGTTTTGCGCTCCCGGCATCCCTCCGGGAAAAATCAGGCATTCCGCTTCCTCCGCCACCAGCTCATCCAAAGCCAAATCGGCAGTCACCGGCACGCCATGCGCCCCCTTCACCTGCCGCTGTTCCCCCACGGAAACAGTCCGAACCTCCACGCCTCCCCGTCTCAAAACATCCACGGTGGCAACAGCCTCCACCTCCTCAAAACCCTCTGCCAAAAAAAGAAAAGTCTTCTTCATATCTTTCAGTATATTAAAATAATTGATTATCTATAACTTAAGAATTAAATGATAGCAAAATCTGTTTTGTTCTTTATTTTCTTCACTGAACGAATGTAAAGATAGTGCGTTTTTCTGTCATAGAAAAGCAAGTGAAAAACTTCTGAAAGAAAAACAAGAAAAAGTATTAGCTTTGTAAATGATTAGTGAAATAGACATATAATGACGGATAAATCTATCGGCATATTGGACAAGGATTACACTTTATGGGTGAAAGAACTTGTAAAGCGTTATCGTGGCAGTCAAATCAAAGCGGCAATAAAAGTAAACAGGGAATTGCTTCGCTATTATTGGGAACTCGGCAAAGACATCGATGAAAAACAAGCGGACAATAAATATGGTAGTAAATTCTACGCTACTTTAAGCCGTGATTTGCGTCATGAAATGCCTGATGTAGAAGGACTTTCCGAGACTTCTATCCGTTACGCACAACGTTTTTATATTCTTTATAACCAGCAAATTGCAATTCTTCCACAACTTGTGGAAGAATCTGAAAAGGCAAATCTTCCACAACTTGTGGAAAGATTGCATGCTGATTTGTTCTCAATTCCGTGGGGGCATCATCGTTATATCATAGACAAGTGCTCAAATGATTCCAATAAGGCTCTGTTCTATGTACGCCAAACATTGGAAAACTGTTGGAGCAGAGATATATTGCTCAATGCGTTGGGTACAAATCTGTATGAACGCAGTGGTAAGGCTCTGAGCAATTTCAGGAGTACGCTTCCTGATGTAGACAGCGATTTGGCACAGGATCTGACACGCGACCCTTACGACTTCTCTTTTACTGGTTTGCGTGGAAAATACAATGAACGTATATTAAAAGACACATTGCTTACCAACATCACAAACTTTCTATTAGAACTTGGCACAGGATTCGCCTATATTGGTAAAGAATATCGCCTGCAAATAGCTGAAAAGGAAAAGTTTATCGACCTGCTATTCTATAACCTCAAGCTATCATG